>JAJAYG010000267.1 GCA_026786335.1 Chitinophagales bacterium
ATCTTTACTTGTGAGCCGGTAATGCGAGGGGTGAGATAATTATTATCTATAAATTGTGTGAGAAGTACAACACCCAAAACGCCAAGTGGATAAAAGAGACTTTCTTTAGTAATAAGCGCCATGATGATTGGCAGTAAACTGCCAATCCAAACTCCGATGTATGGAATGATGTTAAGTACTGCTGCAAGAATTCCAAAGAAAATTCCATTCTTTATACCAAGTGCAACAAAACCGAGCGAATTTAAAACTGAAAGAATAGCCATTACAGTTACCACACCTGTAAGGTATTGTTGTGTAACTTTAGCTATTTGTTCGATAACATGTTCTGCTTTCGTTTGTCCTGATTCGGGAAGTAACTGAAGAAAGAATTCTTTAATCCTGCTGCGATAGAAAAGGAAGAGGAAAAAATGCACCATCATTAATCCTGTTGCCGCAAAAGTTCCTCCGGTGCTTATTAAAATACCGGCAACCAGCTTGTCGGCTGATGAAATCATTGCAGCAATTTCTCTGTCAACAAATTGCATTTGGCTTTCAATTCCAAATCCTGTATGATCTGCGATATAATATTGAAATGCGTTGAACTTATCAATAATTTGTTTTTGAATTAATGGTAAGTCTCGAGCGAAAATTAAAACTTGTGATGTAAACAATGTTGTTATTCCTGCCACGATCATTAAAATCAGAAGCAAAGAAAAAATAATTGCAGGTACTCTGTGAATTCCCCATCTTTCCATTCTTCTGTTAAGCGGCAATAACAACATTGCGAGAAAAGCACCGAAGACGGTTGGTACGAGATAAAAACTTAATTGCTTTAAAATCAGGAAAAGCAATACCATAAATGCCAACACAAAAGTGTAGGTAACAATTTTTGAATTCTTCATTTCAAAATAACATTTCTTGCAAATTAAACTTATCTCTTATTACCGCTTAAAAATTTTTCTGCACGCAAATGAATATCTTCGCCGCCCCAATGGAACAAATTCGCAATTTCTGCATTATAGCTCACATCGATCATGGCAAAAGTACGCTTGCTGATCGTTTGCTCGAGAAGACAAAGACTATTACCGAGCGGCAGATGATGAATCAGGTGCTCGATGACATGGACCTTGAACGTGAAAAAGGAATTACTATCAAGAGTCATGCGATTCAAATGATTCATGTTACCAATAATAAAAAATATACCCTTAACTTAATTGACACACCAGGCCATGATGATTTTAGTTATGAAGTTTCAAGAGCGATTGCTTCATGTGAGGGTGCGCTGCTATTAGTGGATGCCACACAGGGAATACAGGCACAAACAATATCAAACCTCTACCTGGCAATTGATCACAATCTTACCATTATACCGGTGGTAAATAAGATTGATATGGATGGTGCAATGATCGAAGAAACAAAAGATCAGATCGTTGATCTAATAGGCTGCATGCGCGAATATATTATGACGGCAAGCGGAAGAACAGGTGAAGGCGTTGATGAAATATTGGAAGCAATACTTCAAAGAATTCCTGCACCAAGCGGAGATCCCAATGCCCCATTGCAAGCACTTGTTTTTGATTCGGTATTTAATTCTTATCGCGGAATCATTGTTTACTTCCGTGTATTCAGCGGTGAAATAAAAAAGGGTGACAGAATTAAATTTTTTGTTTCGGGAAATGAATACGATGCCGAAGAAGTTGGCGTGTTGTTGCTTGAAAGATCACCTCGTGATGTAGTAAAGACGGGTGATGTAGGATATATTATTACAGGAATAAAAGATGCCGGCGAGATAAAAGTTGGCGACACGCTTACACTAAAATCAAACCCATGCACCGAAGCTATAAGAGGTTTTGAAGATGTGAAGCCCATGGTGTTTGCAGGAATTTACCCGATTGATACAGATGACTATGAACAGTTACGTGAAGACATTGAAAAATTGCAGCTCAATGATGCATCACTCACTTTTGAACCTGAATCTTCCATGGCATTGGGATTTGGTTTTCGCTGTGGCTTTTTGGGAATGTTGCATTTAGAAATTGTACAGGAAAGATTGGATCGCGAATTTGATATGCCGGTAATCACTACCGTACCAAACGTTTCATACAAAGCATATACAACTGATGGAAAAATGGTGGTGATGAATAATCCCACAGAATATCCCGACCCAACAAAACTCGATCGCATTGAAGAGCCATACATTAAAGCTCAGGTAATTACAAAGCCCGAATACATTGGAGCCATCATGGGTTTGTGCATCAGCAAAAGAGGAATTCTTCTTAACCAACATTATCTTACTACCACAAGAGTTGAATTAAATTTTGAATTACCGCTCGCCGAAATCGTTTTTGATTTTTATGATAAACTGAAAAGCATTTCACGTGGTTATGCTTCATTCGATTATCATGTTATTGATTTTCGTGCAGGCGATTTGGTAAAACTTGATATCAAACTCAACAGTGAAAATGTAGATGCCTTCTCGGCACTCATCCATCGCGATCGTGCTTATGACTTTGGAAGAAGAATGTGCGAGAAGCTGAAAGAGATTTTACCAAAGCAGCAATTTGTGATTGCAATACAAGCTGCCATTGGTCAAAAAATTATTGCAAGAGAAACCATTTCAGCCATGCGAAAAGATGTAACTGCAAAATGCTATGGTGGTGATATTTCAAGAAAAAGAAAATTGCTGGAGAAACAGAAGAAAGGAAAAAAGAGAATGAGACAAATTGGAACTGTTGAAATTCCGCAAGAAGCTTTTATGGCTGTTCTAAAATTGGGAGATTAAATTTGCAATATGAATAAGATTCATCAGTATAAATTAATGCTAAAGAACGAAATGCCATATCTGCGTGATCATTACCACGTGAAAGAAGCAGGTGTGTTTGGAAGTAATGTAAGAGGTGAAGAACAGAAAAAAAGCGACCTTAATGTGCTTATTACATTCAATAGATTAACAAGTTTGTTGATGTATGCAAACCTTGAAAATTATCTCTCAGATAAACTGAAAGTAAAAGTAGATTTAGTAATGAAGAGTGGATTAAAAAAGAAAATAAGACCTTTTGTATTGAAAGATTTAGTGTCAATATAAAATCAGGTTTCACTCATTAATAATCAAGCAAAAACTAATGCAACTATTAGACGGCAAAGCACTCTCTCAAATTATTCAACTTGATTTAGCTGAAAAAATCTCGGCACTAAAATCTTCAGGTAAAAAAATCCCTCACCTTGCCGCAGTTTTAGTTGGCAACAGCGGC
Source organism: Chitinophagales bacterium (assembly GCA_026786335.1). Lineage (GTDB taxonomy): Bacteria > Bacteroidota > Bacteroidia > Chitinophagales > UBA10324 > JAJAYG01. The sequence continues at coordinate 3,231 of JAJAYG010000267.1, forward strand.
GCAAGCGAAACTTATGTTGCATCAAAAGTTAAAACATGCGAAAAGATTGGATTTGGTTCAGCACTTATACGCAGAGATACGAATGTGAGTGAAGAAGAATTGCTTGCAGTGGTAAAGCAATTGAATGATGATGAAAATGTTTCGGGAATTTTAGTTC
>JAJAYG010000268.1 GCA_026786335.1 Chitinophagales bacterium
ATTTGTATGTATGCAGTTGCGCATATAAATTTTAAAATTGCAATGAAGAAACAAATCAATATGAATAAACTTTCTTATAAATATTTACTTCGCTCTCATGCGATTGTTTTTGGGATTGTGTTCCACTTCTGCAAGACTTAGTGTTTCCAATATTGGCGGCATGTACATTTTAGTTTTGAGTTTAGAGTTGCGCGAATTGCATTTTGAAGTTTGATATAAATTACGTTTTCTTTTTTTCTTTTTTCTCCATTTTGATTTTGCTCACAAGTAAAAAAGATTTCTTCGCGAGATCCATCCAAAGTTTTTGATGTGCCGCAGGAATTTGAATCCAGCCGCCCATTACTCTTCCTTCCATAGGGGAAAACACATGTGCACCTTTAATTTTCATTGCCTCTTTTTCATCGTCGCCGGTGAGTTTGAAAACCATATCATCTTTCCAAACCATGCACACAACTTTTCCATTGGGAGCTTTAATGCAATCGGCGCTAAACATTTTTGAAAGTTTTGCCCCGGCAATTTCTTTGGAGATTTTTTCGAGGAAGGTGAATGCTTTATTCATGATTCAAAAATAAAGTTTCTAAATTGATGTGAAAACAAAATCATCAATTTATTATGTTGAGCGACGTGGGTTTTTAGTTGAAATACCTGGATCAAAATCAGTTTCTAAAAATTGACCCAAAAGATATGGTTGCTGCAACAAATTTTTTGAAAGCGCAAAACTCCAGATAAAGGTGTCTATCCCAAGCTCATTAGTCCAGAAGTAATTCCCTGCGGTATCATATCTGCTGATGAACACGTGGCCATTCACAACGTTAGGAATATTCAATGCTGCCACTATAACGTCGACACCGACTCCCGGATCGAAATCCACAGTATCATGACAGTAGTGCCTTTCATTTCATCACTCTTGATGCTGAATGTTCCCTTGATGCTTTCAACCCGTGCTCTCATATTTTTTATTCCATTGCCGTTGTATACTTTCCGGTTCATTGCAAAACCTTTTCCATTGTCTTTAATGATCATCTTTAACCGTCCTTCATTTTTCTCTATGGAAATTTTTACTTCGGTTGCCTCTGCGTACTTTATAATGTTATGAATGGCTTCCTTGCAAACAAGAAAAAGATTTTTTCTCTCGGCCATTTCCAAAAATGTTTCCGATAATTTTTCATCACAGGTTATTTGAAAATGGATGCCTGCCGCCAATTTCGGGGTGATATTTTATGGACCGATTACACAAAAGATTGGTGATATGCAAGATGAAATTGTGAATGTGTTGGCCGAATAAATTTTACACCAGGATTGATTTGACGGTGGAATAATAGTAAGTAAACTTTAATCTAAATTTATTTAGAAGCCTTAAAATTGAATGCGGAAACTATTGCTCAATCATTTCATTTCCACTAATTAATAAATCAACCTTAACCTTAATGTTGTCTTTAACTTTTATTATCCCAAACAAAGCAGTTGGTGATTCTATGTGATAATCATTTAGTGAAAGCGTATGATCACCCACAAACTGATATTTACCTGATTGGGTTTCTTTCCCCGAAAAAAATATTTTATTTCTGCGCTCAGTACCGGCAAGAGTAATTATTACGTCTGCCTGCAGATGCTGCCATTCAGAAAGTTTAAGTTCTTTACCATCAGTTGCTTTTACATTATTCAATTCAATTGTTATGTAAGGAAATTTTTCTGCGTTGAGTGTGCGGCAAAGATTTGCATTCATAACAACATTTGAGCAATCAAGTGATTTAACTGATACGTTGAGAATAGCATTTTTAAAGTAAATTGTTTGTTGATCGTCGTTATTAATTAAGGCGGCTGTTTTTTTTGAATAAGTTTCTTCTGAGAAGCAAGAGAACTCATTGATGTTTGTTGACCCTACAACTGAAACTTTACTTCCTTTTAAAATTGAATATTCAATATTTTTTGTTTGTGGCGTTGTTACTGTAAAGCTGATTATAAAGGCTGAATTCATCAACCATATAAAGCAGGTAAAAGAAAAAAGAAGAGGTAATTTACTTTTAAGAACAGTAAACATTATTTATAAAATTTAAAAACCGCCTTCAGCATTTATGCTGAAAGCGGTTTCAATTCAAGTGATCAGAAACCTAATGCTGCTTCAATCATAATTCCATTAAACTTTGTTTCATTAAGTTGACTGAAAGTAGGATAATCTTTGTACATCTGATTTACATATTCAACTTTTGCCATCACATTTGCAAGAATGTACCAGCCAGCTGAAACTGTAATACGGGTTACATTAACTTTATCTATCTCAGCTTTGCCAAGCGGACTAGTGAATAGCAATTCAGAGCTAACAGTATTATATCTTACACCAAGCCAGAATTTTTCTTTCTGTGTAAAGCGATAGATAGCATCAACAGCAAACTGATTGGTCATTCTCCTATCATGCCCAATAAGACTATTTGTTGTTGAATCTGCTTCAGTTACATTTCGTCCATTGGCAAATTCAAGGGTTCCAAATAATTCAAGGCCTTTGAATTTTACAAACGGGTTGATCATAAAAGATGTTAATTGATCACCGTATGGTTTGCCCAATCTGCCTGAAAAAGCATTAGTAGAAAGAGTTGAATAATAATTTTCTGTAACCATAAAGTAATGTGATCCTGCACGGTCACCTCCAAAAAGAGTGTTACTTACTGAACTCTTTGTGGTGTACATTGATCCGGTTATCCTTAAGCGCAAATCAGTATTCAATTGTTTGTCGTATCCCAATTTTGCAATAATGCTTGGTGATCTTCTATTAACTTCACCTGTGTTTGCATCTTTTGTACGTGATGAATCAGCAGAGGATACAGGGTAAGCAACGTCACCTTTGATTTCGCCTCCTGTAATTGCAAATACTGCAAGCAAACCACTTTTATTATGGAATTGAACTTCACCGCCAATTTCTGTTGTAAAGTCATCAAGTATCAG
>JAJAYG010000269.1 GCA_026786335.1 Chitinophagales bacterium
AAATGATACTTAACAGCGTTCAGCTTTTTCTAAAAAATTATGACTCAGGTAACAAACCGGTCTTCAGCCATAAGCAAAATCATATCTCATTTGATTATGTTGGTTTATTCTATAGCAATCCCGAACGAGTTACCTATCAATATAAACTTTCGGGGTATAACAGTGATTGGATACATACGCACGATCGGTTCATCACATTTCCAAATTTATCTCCCGGTAATTATAGATTCAGGGTGAGATCGGCAATCGATAACAATTACAAAAATTCTAAGATAGTTACCTATGCATTCAAGATTCAAAAACCTTATTGGGAAGAAGCCTGGTTTTTTGTTGCAATCATTTTATCCATTGTTGGGCTACTGTATTTTATAGTAAGAGTTCGTGAACAGAATTATAAGAGAACTGAAAAGTTAAAAAAGGAAAGGATAGAATTTCAATTTGAAACATTGAAAGCCCAAATTAACCCTCACTTTCTATTCAATAGTTTTAATACACTGGCAACTTTGATTGAAGAAGATCAAAAAATTTCTGTGCAATACGTAGATAAACTTTCTGATTTTTACCGAAGCATTTTAAGTTATAAAGATGTTGACCTTATACCACTTAAAGAAGAATGGGAACTCGGCATGAATTATATCTTTCTGCTGCATCAACGACATGGAGACCGTTTAAAATTTATAGTAGGAGAATTTGAAAAAAGTGAAGACTTGTTTATTCCTCCGCTTAGCATTCAAATACTTATTGAGAACGCAGTAAAGCACAATATAATTTCACGTGACAGGCCGCTTACTGTTCGCATTTATATGCAAGATGAAAGAACCTTGGTAGTTGAAAATAATCTGCAATTAAAACCTGTTGCACCGCCATCAACAAAAATAGGGCTCGGAAGTATAAGTGAAAGACTTGTGTTATCAGGAGGTGTTCCTTTGAAAACTTTTCAGGATGATGATAAATTTAAAGTTCAAATTACTCTAATCATTAAAAATAAATCGCATGAAAATTCTTTTAGTTGAAGACGAAGTAGCTGCTGCACGCCGCATTCAAAAACAAGTTTCGCAAATTGTAAAAGGTGCAGAAATAATTGATGTGCTCGATAGCATTGAATCAACAGTAAGGTGGTTTAATAATCATCAACAACCCGAATTGGTTTTTATGGATATTCATTTAGCCGATGGTAATTGCTTTGAAATTTTTAAGCAAACTAATATTGAATGCCCTGTAATTTTTACTACCGCATATGATGAATATGCTATAAGAGCTTTCGAAGTAAATGCCATTGCTTATCTGATGAAACCAATTAAAGAAGATGAATTGATTGCTGCCATGCAGAAATATGAAAAACTAAAAGCAGGATTTTCAAGTTTTGGCTACCAGCAATTGGTTGAATCAATGAATACCGGTAAAGCAGGTTTCCAAAAAAGATTACTGCTTAAAATCGGGCAAACCATTCGTGCTATTGAAATTGCTGATGTTGCTTACTTCTATACACAAGATAAAATTGTATCCATCATCACAAACGAGAATAAGAAATACCCTTCAGATTATACACTTGATCAACTCGAAAAAATTCTTAACCCCAAAATGTTTTTCAGAATCAACAGGCAATTCATTTTAAATATTAAATCAATTCGTGAGATGCATGTAATTTCAAAATCAAGAGTTAAAATAAATTTATTTCCGCACACCGAACATGAAACCGCTGTTAGCTCTGAGCGGGTCGCCAATTTTAAGAAATGGCTTACAGAAGAATCTCCATAGTTTAACTATTTAGCGAAACATATATTCGACAAAATCGTTATGATATTTTGTCAGGATTACGTAAGTTCGCTTTCGCCAATTAAATAACTCAAGCTATCAGCGGTTTGCCTTTATCGCCTTTACGCATTTCGATTACTTATTTTTAATAAATTTTTTAGAGAATGAAGAAACACGCACTACTTCTGCTAATCTGCGTTTTGTGTATTGTAAAAAATTCAACTGCACAAACAAATATTTCGCCGGCTAATACTTTAAATACGTTCGATCAATCAAATGATGGAACTGTAACTGGAGTGATCATCATTGATACTGATGAATTAATTTTTGTAACTCCAAATCCCGCACAGAATTATATTCTTTTTAATATTAATACTGACGGAAAAAAACTCATCATCACAAATAGTTCGGGCATTGTAGTAAAATCACTTTCTTCTTTTACACAAGTCGTTGATGTGAGTGATTTAGCCAATGGAACCTATTACTTTACTGTTATTGATGCTACAAATAATCAGAAGCACGGATCATTTATTATTCAGCGGTAACAAATTATTTTTCTACACTATTATTTCATTACGGTAAAAATCTTTGAGTAGATTTTATTTTGGTCTTTTATTTTTAAATAGTACAAGCCATTATTCATTTTACTCACATCAATTGCTTTTGAAAATTGCTGAGTTGATGAAAAAATTCTTTGACCATTGCTGTCATAAATTTCTACCTCAATTTTTTTCATTGGGTATTTCGAAGTGAGATTAATTTTCTTTTGCGCCGGGTTTGGTGAAATATTAAAAATAGAATCGGGTTCGGGTTCCTCAACAGAAATAATTGTGTTATCGAAAAGCCAATTGTAACAACCTCCAAATTCCTGTGCCCAAAACCATTCTGCGTGTGCGCCATTTGTTACAAATACAGTGTCCATTTCATCTGCAGTAAATCCATCATTATACATGGTTGAATACATTGATCTAATATCGGGCACCATGTCACTGCTTTCATTTGTTCCCGAAACAAAATAAAATTTCATCTCTTGCTGCTTGCCTTCACTTGCAACATAATTG
>JAJAYG010000270.1 GCA_026786335.1 Chitinophagales bacterium
CAAAAAAATCCTCTGCATATTTTCAAATATTCCTGTACGTTTGTCCCTCATGAAAAAATTACTTTCCATTTTTGCAATACTGTTTATGTCCTTCCTTTCAAAAAGCCAAATCGCAAAGAGTTCATCTGCATTGGATGCATCGCAAAAAGTGCAAAACGATTTTGATCAAAGAGTTTTTTACGAAATTTTTATTCGCTCATTTTACGATAGCAATGGCGATGGCATTGGCGACCTCAATGGCATTACACAAAAATTGGATTACTTAAAATCATTGGGCATCACGGGGATCTGGATCACTCCGTTCAACCCTTCACCCTCCTATCATAAATATGATGTTACCGATTACTTTGGAGTTGATAAGGAATATGGAACATTGGATGACTTTACCAATCTTGTTGCCGAAGCACACAAGAGAAAAATTATTGTGCTCATGGATTTGGTGCTCAACCATTCAAGCAATTTGCACAAATGGTTTCAGTCGGCAGCAAAAGATGAAAATGCGTTCCGCAATTTTTATAGCTGGAGTGATGATGAAGATGAAATCAAAGAACCTAACTGGTACGATGTAAAAGATGCAGCAGGAAAAATTGTTGGTGATGAAAAATATTTCGGATTCTTTTCATCCCGCATGCCCGACTTCGATTACGATAACCCCGAAGTGCGCGCAACCATGATTGAGATTGGCGCATGGTGGATCAACAATGCAAATGTTGACGGCTTTAGGTTAGATGCTGCCCAACATATTTACGATGCCGAAAACCCCGGTGATAATATTGATTGGTGGAAAGAGTTTACCGATGCCATGAAAAAAATAAAACCCGATGTGATTGCAATCGGTGAAGTGTGGAATAAATATCCATTGGTTGCACAGTACATGCCAGCACTCACCGGTTGTTTCAATTTCGAATTATCATGGAATTTACTAAAGAGTTTACAGGAAGAAAAAAATAATGGCACAGTTGAGTTGATTACTAAAATAAAAAATGCTTACAGCGAAAATTCAAAAACATTTACCGATCCGATATTCTTAAGCAATCATGATGGCAACAGAATTATGAGTGATTTGGACAACAACATGGCAAAAGCAAAACTTGCCGCTTGTATTTATCTCACTTTACCAGGTACTCCGTTTCTGTATTATGGAGAAGAATTGGGAATGCAGGGAATAAAACCCGACTCACTAATACGAGAACCATTTTTATGGGATAAAAAAGGAAAAGACAAAGGCCAAACCGATTGGGAGAAAGCAATCCATTCAACTCACGATGCCATTAAACCTTTAAGCATTCAACAGAAAGACAGTTCTTCCATTTATAACTTGTATAAAAAACTAATCAAGCTTAGAAGCACGAATGAAGTTTTCAGTTCACATGGTTTTGAAAGCACTTCGATTAACAATGAACAACTCCTTGCTTACCTGCGTACCTCAAATGAAAAAGATGTATTGGTAATTCATAATCTTTCGGGAAAACCAATTACTGAAGGCTTACCCGCAAATCTTTTTTCATTCAACAAAATACTTTTCTCAAGTGTGAAAGGAAATACTTTAAATGAAAATAAATTCCTGCTTCAACCTTATGGTTCAATCATCATTACTAAAAAGTAAAATCAAATTACCTTTGTAACTTGAAGTGATCGCGCTTCATGCAAAAAAAATTCAACCGGCTCTGTAGTTCAACGGATAGAATATGAGTTTCCGAAACTCAGGATGAAGGTTCGATCCCTTCCGGAGCTACTAATTATAATGAGTAAATTTGATGATGTGATAATGTGATAATTGGCTTGCGTATGCAAGCATTTGCATAACTGCTAATTTGCTAATCATCACATTATTCGCGAAGTGTCCCGCTCTTATTGATGAAAGAAATCGTTTGATCGAATCCCGCTCTGTTCAAAGGCAAACTCAAATACTTGCTGTATTTCTCGCGCATTTTAATTTCATTATCGGGGTAGGCAGCAACATCTTCCATATCGATCATATACTGCCTGAAATTGTTTACTAACTCACTGCCCCCTATTTCGCCATGCCCGGGCACAACCTTTTTAATGGTGAATTCCTTTATAAAACCGCTGAGCGTGTTAATGTAATTTTCAACATTAGAACCTGCGTGTTCATCGAGGTATGGATGATACTTGTTCAATATAATATCACCAGCGAAAAGAACTTTTCTGTTTTTAAAATAAACAATTACATCAGCATAAGTATGCACCTGCCCTACATTTTCAATAAGCAAAGTATCATCACCCATTGGCAATAAAAGTGTGTCGGCCAGCCATCTATTCGGTAAATCTTCTTTTGAGCTGATGGCATCCCAAAACTGAACGCCGTAGTCACCTGCTATAATAGTTGGATTTGAATACAAATGATTTCCGCTGGTGTGGTCCTTATGTACGTGCGTATTAATGATGTAAATTTTTTTACCCTTTGCTTTGTCGTTTACCCACCGTTGTAACCTTTCGGCGCCCTGCTTCATTTTGGTATCAATTACAACCACTGCTGTATCGCAGAAAAAAACTCCGCTGTTACCACCTTCACCAAGTACAGCATAAAGATGATTATCAATTTTTTTTACGTTCAATCCATAATCGGTACATGAATGAATCGATAGAAAAGCAATCAAAAGTGCAATACCGGAAAATATCCTTGTCATGTATTTCATAAAATCTATTGATGCAAAGTTATTGAAATGAATTTCTAATCATTCACTTTAAAACTATCAGGCAATGCTTTCGTTATTTATCTTTGTGGCATCGAAAATTAAACTTCATGAAAAAATTATATTTCATTTCTGCTGCCTTCCTCCTTTTTTTTCTTGCAATTACCTTGGCATTTTGCTACCTTAACTACAATCATAGCTAATAAATTTTGTTCAGTTAAATAACTTTTTTCTAATTGAAGAAAAAGATAATTGCCATTGGCGGCGGGTCAATGGCGCTGGGTGTTACGGCAGCAATTGATCAGGAAATAATTTCTCTGTGTGAAAAGAAAAACCCAACTGCTTTACTAATTCCCACGGCTACCTCCGATGAGCCACAATACTTTAAGGATTTTCAAAAAATTTATGGCAACAAATATGGCTGCAAAACAGCTGTGCTTGAATTAATTAAAGCTGTTCCTTCCAAAAAAACAATCCAAAAAAAAATTAATGATGCCGACATCATTTATGTAGGCGGGGGAAATACTTTGATGATGATGCGCAAATGGCGTTTTCTCGGTGTCGATA
>JAJAYG010000271.1 GCA_026786335.1 Chitinophagales bacterium
GCTGTAGATAAAAATAAATTTATTTATACCTGCGGAAGAGCAGTTGCAAACGACTATGCCGTTACCCAAGATGCTTATCAAATGAATTTCTATGGAGGAAACAGTGATGCAGTATTGTATAAATTCTATGGTGGAAATGATTGTCTTGATTTGTTTGAACCCAATGAAAATATTTTTTCGGCCAAAGAAATTAAGCCATGGCTGCCTGCCGATTCAACCATCTTTGGTATTAACGGAACCATTGCAAATGCAAATGATGCCGATTGGTATTCAATAGCCGTTGATGCTGCATTTCCAAATCTAATGGTGGTGCTGCGCGATCTGTTTGATGATTACAATCTAAATCTTTACAATGAATCGGGGATACTTATTTACCAATCCACTGCGCCTGATAATATTTCTGATACCATTGCCGTAAATAATTTAAATAGCGGAACCTACTACATCGAAATTCCGCATGCTGTTGATATTTTCGATTCGCTCACTTGTTATCGGTTACAATTTTATAAAAACAATTTGCCTTTTACTCCAATTGGAATTCCAACAACTGCGGAAAGCAATTCGAATTCACTTTCATTTTCATTATACCCCAACCCGGTATTAAACAATGTTTCATTTTTTATTCCTTCTACCAAACAGGAAAAAGTAACCGTTATCATTTATGATTTGCTTAACCGCATCGTGTATGATGAAGCTGTTTTAGTAAATGAGGGCGGAAAAAATTATGCTGTTTCGGTAAATACATTTGCAGTGGGTGCTTATACACTGGTAATTAAATCTGCCGATCAAATGAGGGTGGCTAAGTTTGTGAAAGAATAAAAACAAAAATCTCCCGTCCCGATTATTCGGGACAGATATTCGCAGATTAAAATTATTCACCCTTTGCGTTCATCTGCTCGATCTGCGGGAAAATTGTACACTGCGTAACAGCTAATTATAAATTCTTATGTCGAAGAAAATAAAAGTGCCAATTGAAGTAGTGAGTTTGCAGGAAGAAGGATTTCATCTTTTTGTGAAAGGAAAATTAAATGATCATTCGTTGAGTTTACTCATTGATACAGGTGCTTCTAAAACTGTACTCGATAAAAATTTTCTTTCTCTTCATTTCCCCGAATTAAAATTAGAATCGAATGAGCAACTTGCCACAGGTGTTGGAAACAACACGATCAAAAGTGAAATCACTGTTATAAAAGAACTTTCAATCGGCGAGCTTAAAATCGCACAATATGAAGTTGCTGTTCTTGATTTAAAGCATGTGAACGATACCTACTCTCTTATTGCCCTGCCTCCTATTCATGGTGTTATCGGGTGCGATCTTTTAGTTGAATATCAATCAGCTATAAATATGAAAAAGAAATCGCTCCGTCTTCATTCCCCAAAAAAGAAAACCGGCAAGCAGAACGATAAATAGAATCGATCCTTTAATCATTTCATAATTTAGCCAAGTATAAAAACACATTTTATTTTGTATGAAAGATGCTGTGAGAATCATTCTATCTCTCTTTATATTTTCTTTGCTTTTAAGTTGCAAGAAAGATTCAAACGATCTGCCTTATGTTTATGATGCTTCAAAAGGTTTCCCCGAAGACGTTGCAAAAATTATAAACACCAAATGCAACACCACAGGTTGCCATACAGCAAATGCAAAAGCTGCGGCAGGTGGTTTATCAATGGAAACATGGGATCAAATGTTTGAAGGCAGCAATGGCGGTGCGGTTACCATTCCTTACCGGCCCGACTATAGCTGGATCATGTATTACACCAACACCGATACTGCATGGGGCCCTGCCCTTACGCCAAACATGCCATACAATGCCCAGCCATTATCAATTGATGAATGGAATACTTTAAATCAATGGGTAATTAATGGAGCACCAAAGAATGACGGCTCCATTGCTTTTCCGAACAATGCCGATAGAAAAAAATTCTACGTCGCCAATCAGGGTTGTGATGTGGTAACGGTTTTTGATGCCGATACAAAACTGGCCATGCGTTATGTAAATGTTGGAAACAACCCCGATGCTATTGAAGTGCCCCATCAAGTTAAAGTTTCTCCCGATGGTAAATATTGGTACGTGTGTTTTGTTTATGGAACCACCGTACAAAAATTTAGTACCCTTGATGATTCTTATATTGGTGAAGTAAGTGTGGGTGTTGGCTATTGGAATACAATGACCTTTACCAGCGATGGTTCTCGCGCATGGGTTGTTGACTGGGAAAACGAAGGCCGAATTGCTTACATAGATTTGGATAACCTCACCTTTCTGCGTTACTACCAAAGCACCGATTTTGTTTTTCCTCACGGCAGCGAAGTGAATGCTGCAGGAACTGTTTTATACATCACTGCTCAATATGGCAATCAAATTTTTAAGTTCGATGTTTCTGATGGAATGAATCCCAGCTACGAAACAATTCCCATGGATGGCTTGTCGCCAAATAATGTACAAGGAACTTACGATCCTCATCAAATATATCTTTCACCCGATGAGTCTAAATATTTTGTAACCTGCCAGGCATCCAATGAAGTTCGTGTATTTAAAACCGCTAATGATTCGCTTATCAAGGTAATTCCGGTTGGGCAATATCCACTCGAGATGGCTTTCTCCAATACTCACTCTTATATGTTTGTTACCTGCGAATACGATCCTTGTGCCGAAGCTAAGTGCGAAGGTTCGGTTTATGTAATTGACTATAATACTTTCGAAGTTAAGGCAGTAATTCAATCGGGCATTTTTCAGCCACATGGAATTGGAGTTTTGGATAATATAGGATATGCAGTTGTAGCCAGCAGAAACCTCGATGTATCGGGTCCTTTACCTCACCATACCGGAACCTGCGGCGGCAGAAACGGATTCATTCAATTAATAGATTTAACCACACTTCAATTTATTGATGGTTACCGAAGTGAAGTAAGTGTTGATCCGTATAGTGTTGGGGTGAGGTGATGTGTAGTGATTTTGACTTTTGCACACATCGAATTTTTTTTCCTGAATGAAGAAAAAATTTTTGCAATTACTTAATTTACGCTTTCAAAAAATTTCCATCTTCATTTATTCCTATTTTCTAAACCAAGATTTATAGGATGAATAAGATGGTGTGATTAAAAAGAAAAAGAATTCTATGAATCCTATAATCCTTTAATTCTATTGTAATTAGATTTTTGGGTAATGAAAAAATACTTTTAATAATTGCCTTTGGATAAGGTTTTACCGCTGACCCCTAAAGGGGAACTCATTGATTAAAGTATTCTTCAACTTAGGAAACGCTCATTTTATTCTTGAAGCAATGGTGAAAACGTATTCGAAGAATAAGTTGCGCGCAGCTCCCCTTTAGAGGTTAGGGGTTCATTAATAATATGGTGCGTGAAAAACTTTACTTTTATCGGGCGGCGGCGCAACAGCAATAGTGAAGTTTTATATTTGAATTTCTTTTTTCACTTTAGATATTGGGGGAATGAAAACACTTGCCTTAACACTCATCTGCGCTGCAATAATTCTTAAAGTTACGATTGCCTATTCGCAATCCATTGATGGAGGAGGGCTCCATTCCACAGCCGTATGCAATGATAGCGAAGTAATGGCTTGGGGAAATGGTATAGATGGTCAATTAGGCAACCGGAATTACTCGGTTAGTAATATCCCCGTTCAGGTAAGCGAACTTACAAGTGTAACTGCCAGTGAAGGAGGTGGTCTACATTCTCTTGCCTTAAAGAATGACGGAACAGTTTAACAGGGAACAACTTGCTGCAGGTATTTACTTCCTTCAAATAAAAATGAATGAAGAAACTTCGATAATGAAAATTGTAATTGAATAAACTCAGCATGCCAGCAACAATGAGTGAGAGTTTTTCTCTCGCGAGTCTGTCATTCCGAGGTACGAGGAATCTGCTTTTCTTTTCACTTAAATTCCTCGTCCCTCGGAATGACAGGAACTGTATGTGAGTTGTTACCGCACAAAAAAATAACAGGATCTGTGAGTGAGAGTGTAAATGAGGGTGAAGGTGTTGAAGGAGTAAATGAGTTTGGGTTCTTGTTTCTTACATCTTACGTCTTATGTCTTCCATCTTACGTCTTAATTCATCTGCACCGTATTAAAATCATATTGGTGTTTACTAAAACGCTTCTTAATAAAATAAGTAGGAATTAAAGTGATGCCGCCTGCAACAGAGAGCGTAACGCCGGTATAAAAAATTGCATTTTCGGTTCCATCGCGCACATTGTCTTTACCGCCATCTGCAGTTAATGCAATTGCCGCCACTCCCACTGCTGTAGCAATCGCAGCAGCAGCACCCAATGCCGAGCCGGGATTGTATTTGAGTTCATCAATATCTCTTACAGCATAATTTCTGTAATCAATATTGATTGAATCTTTTCCTACACCTTTTACTTTTCCGCTTATCGATTTTCCATTCTTAAACGTGATCCACACTTTTGTTTTGTTGTAGATGGTAAATGTTTTTCCACCTGCTACAGGCACAATATCCAATTGGTAAACTGCAGTAATCGGTTGCGGCGGCCGTGCAATAATTGGAACCTTCGCTTGCTGTGCAAATGTTTTTGTGGGGAAAGAAAAAAGAGAAACAATGCTGATTAAAAGTAAGCAACATCTACGAGCAATGGTTAAAAATTTCAGGTGCTTCATTAAAACAAAAATACCCGAAACATTTTCCGCTAATAGCAGCACGCTGTTTTATTTTTACACAGTGAAAGATGAAATTGAAATGAAGAAAAAAATTATAGTGATCACCGGTGCAGGCATTAGTGCCGAGAGCGGAATAAAAACTTTCAGAGACAGCGATGGCCTGTGGGAAAAATACAGGATCGAAGATGTAGCAACACCCGAAGCATGGATAAATAATCCTTCGATGGTGTTGGATTTTTACAATCAAAGAAGAAAAGATGTGCTGAATGCAAAACCAAATGCAGCGCATTTTGCATTGGTGAAACTCGAAGAATATTTCGAGGTTACCATCATCACCCAAAACATTGACGACCTGCACGAACGTGCCGGTTCAAAAAAAGTAATTCACCTGCACGGCGAAATATTAAAATCAAAAAGCTCAGTTGATGACGACCAGCGGCATGATTGCATCGGAGAAATATTGATGGGCGACAAATGTGAATTGGGTTCGCAACTTCGGCCGCATGTTGTTTGGTTTGGCGAAGCAGTGCCCATGATGGAAGTGGCTGCAAAACAAACCGGTGATGCAAGAATTGTTTTAGTGATTGGTACATCACTTCAGGTTTATCCCGCAGCCGGATTAATTAATTATGCATCTTACAGTGCAAAGAAATTTTTAATTGACCCAATAATTCCTGAAGTGCCGCGTGTAAATAACCTCGAATGCATTGAAGCAAAAGCAACTGAAGGAGTTCCGATATTAGTTGCAAGATTGATTAAAGCGTTCGAGTGAAATAAAAATTTATCTCCCGCAGATTTCGCAGCTCCTCGCGGATTTATTCTGCGCACATCTGCGAAATCTGCGGGAAACAATTAACGAGCAATAAAATCATTTATGAAATCCACAATCCACAATCCGCAATCCGCAATTTTTAGGGGTCTCTGGAAAATTAATTCCACCAAACAGTATTACGATAATCCGTGGATCAATGTGGTTGAACATCAGGTAACCAATCCTGCCGGCAATCCCGGAATTTATGCTGTGGTGCATTTTAAAAATGTCGCCATCTGCGTTCTGCCATTGGATGATGATTACAACACATGGATTGTTGGTCAACATCGTTTCCCCATTGATGAATACAGTTGGGAAATTCCCGAAGGTGGTGGTGCGCATGATATTGATA
>JAJAYG010000272.1 GCA_026786335.1 Chitinophagales bacterium
ATATTTGCTGATCCCACAGAAAGTTACCCGATGAATCAAATTTGACTAATGCTACTCCTTGGCCGGGGTCACCACCACCGATAACACCATAGATATAAATATTGGAATACTCATCAATGGAAACAAACCTAGGACGGTCATCTTCTTCAGTCGGATTATAGGTGACTCCCCATAAAAAATTCCCGCCAGATGAAAATTTCTTAAGCATATACTCATCATCAGATTCTAATGTACTTGTACCTGATACATAAATATTGTTTGCAGGATCAAGTGTTATGATCCAGGGCAAAACAAAATTGCCATTTAAAGTTGAGTCGTTACGAACATTAAATTTAATCTGGCCTGAAGAATCGTATTTAGTAATACCTACAGCAAAATCACTGTAGAGTGCGTAAACATTATTCGAATCATCAATAGCTATAGATTCAAAAACAACAAATCCAGTTGTATCACCCCATAGGTATGTTCCTGATGAATTTGTTTTTTGTATAAATCCATTTGTATAAAAAAATGAGTCAGTATAATAGCCAGTTACATATAAATCATTGGAGCCATCAATTGCATAATCAGTTATGTCATCAAAATAGAAATTTGAAACATCCTGAAACCATTCTTGGAAACCATTTGAATTGAGTTTAAAATAAACAATTTCGTTTTTTGTAAATATATTAAAAGAAGTGCCTGCATTATAAATATTACCTTCATTGTCCAACAACATCTTGAATGATTCATCACTTCTGTTTTCAAGGTCAAATTTATTTTCCCATTCCAAAACGGGTTGGCATTTAACCTCAATTGGCAACTTTATGTTAAACAAGACAACTATCATCCAAAAAAATAATTGATGATTTTTCATTTGTAAATATCAATTTGATAGTTAACTGAATTAGATTCGTAGTCCTTTATATCTCCTCTGATTTGAACATTTAGAAATGAATATTCAGAATTGAGATCTGATAAAGTAATATCCCGGCATTCATCAATCGCATGATTATTTTTAAACATTGCTCTCACCCGAACATGAAGAATATCATCAGAATAAAAAGTATCATTAGGAAATTTCTTTTCTATTTCATACCACCCTTCATTACTTAAAGTGGCTGATACCACATGAATCCAAGATGGATCGGGTGTGCAACCTGGTGGCAAACCTGAAGCATTGAAATCAGGTGTTCCAATATAAGAGTAACTCAAATCATTTTTACTAAAACCAATGTTAATTGATTTGCTAAGCCAGTATTCCGAAATAAAACTATAATCGGTTGTTGCCAACCAATCTGTTATTTCATTTTCATCGTATCCGAACGATACCGGTCCCTTCTCGCAAAAAACACAAACCCTCACTTCATTCTCTTCAATGATTCTTCTTCTGTCTGTATCGGGACATGATGTATTATCATCGGTAACGCCATAATACAACGTCATATCGGGGCCACCTGTCCACCACATTGATTTTGAATAAGGGAAAGCAAAGTAAAGTGGGAGTTGTTTGGTTTCGCCTCCAGCGCCTTGCTCAGTTCTTTCAATTTTATAAACTCCTCCTTGCCCCAAAGCAAATCTCACAGTTGATTCTCCAATATTATTAAAGTAGGTGGTATTTACACAAAGCGTTAGCACATCGCCATATTTCTCAGCCATATTAGGTTCACCGAAAGCGTTATCCCTTATCGGGTGAATTAATTTTTTAATGGCAACATCGTTACCAATGGGTTCCCAGTCATAATAATTAAAACCGGGCAGCTTCGAGAGAATCGCAAAACTTTCAGGTTCATCAAGAACTGCATCATCAAATTCGTTGGCATCATAAAGATCAAAGCAGCCATCATTTGCTGGGGAACCTTCCCAACCGATTACAATACTTATTTCTTCATTAAGAGGTCCGTTTATGTAGTTCTTCGGCACACCATTATAAGTTGTTGATACAGGACATACTTCACACTCAGTATAGTTTGAACCCCAGCTTTGAGCCGTGCAATTCAAAATCACCACAGGTATTTGACCAATTGCAGGAAAGTTGTGAAAAATAAAATCGGGATTCAATCTGCCTAAGATCAACCAAAATGGTATGCCGCTGCCACCACCACGGTCTATGTGTGTGCTGCTGTAATTGATGCAGGGCAACGGGTAATTGGTTTCGGAAGCTGCATAACCAATTACTGCATCATCATCTGTTACATTCATTGAGTCCAACTCATGAAAATCGGGTAAGGCAATGTGCGGGTTAAATTTTATTCCGCGATAATTTAGTGATGCAATTATTTTTCCTGTGTGGTCTTTGCCCGCCGGCAGTTTGTAAACCGATTGAATTTTTTTATTCATGCGTGCTTTAATGTCAATGCCTGAGTCAGTACCTTTTTCAAAAAGATCAGTGAAGTAAATGTGGTAATACCCATCCACACATCTTCTTGCAAAATCATTTACAATATTTTTTACGGTATCAACTTTTGAAACATCCAATAAACCTGTTGCCAGCATGTGCAGTTTGTTTTCTACTGCAAGCAGGTTCTTATCGGGCTGGTTGTATTTTACTGTTGCATATTGGTAGTGGTTGATGGAGTCGGTAACCACACCTGCCAAATAAATATTTGCAAGTTCATCGGTATAGATGCTACTGGTTTGATCGTATTGGTTGCTCACGCCATCTAACCGCTCTGTCCAGTTGAGTGTTCCGCTATTGCTGTAACACAGTGTGATGTAATCCATGTCACTGCTATTAGCTATGCTGCCTGCTGTTATCAGCACATCACCTGCAACATCAAGGGTGAGCATGGTTACTATATCGGTGCTGCTTGCCGGGCCATCATATCGTGCAGTCCAGTTCACTGTTCCATCGGCATTGTACCGGATGGTGGCAAGATCAAGATTGCTGTTACTGTCTTCACTGCTGCCTGTTACATATACACTGAGAGTTTTATCAATCGCAATGGAGTTTGCATTGTCTTTTACCGATGCAGGTCCGTTGTAAGTGCTTGCCCATTGTTGTGTGCCTCCCGAATTGTATTTGATGGTAACAAAATTACTATTGGTGCTGCTTGCATAAGTTTCACCTGCTACATATACATTGCCTAATGAATCAAGTGCGAGAGATGCAGCAACATCATTTAGGTTTGCAGTTGCATTATAAGAACTTAACCATTGCTGCGTGCCTGATGAATTGTATTTGATGGTTACAATATCCTTCTGAGTGTTTGTTCCTGTTCTGTAACCTGCAACATAAATATAACCCGATGTATCAACTTTTACTTTCACTCCGGCATCGGCACTATGTGCGCTTCCATCGTACCTCACCGACCATTGTTTTGTTCCGCTCGGATTATACTTTATAGTGAGCACATCATAACCATGATTGGTACCTTCGCTTTCACCTGTTACATATACATTGCTGTTACGGTCGCTGCAAACACTCAGCACATGATCATTGGTGCTTGCAGTTCCATCTTGTGTTTTTGTCCAAACAACATTTCCGGCAGTATCATATTTGCGAATGCAATAATCATCGTGATTGTTTGCTGTGGCAACTGAACCGGCTACAAT
>JAJAYG010000273.1 GCA_026786335.1 Chitinophagales bacterium
AATCTTTCTTGATGTTTCATTGCAGATGATTTTACTATTTAAAATTGTTTATGCATTGTTATCTTATCACCACCAACTTCCCCTTCAATATTTCTCCGCTCGTAATTTGCACCTCATAAAAATAAACACCGGCAGCAAGTAAACTCACTGTTAAATTGTTTTGATAGTTTGCTGTAGAAAATGCTAACTGCCCGATTGCATTATAAAGTTTGAGCGAGGTTTTTTCCTGTAGGTTGATGAATTGCCAATACACATCACTGTTTGCTGAAAGTAAAGAAGGAATGATGAGTGGCTCTAATGGCTTTTGAATATGACCTATTGCAATTGGGTTATTAAAAAACGGATGATTGATCTGCGTGTCTTCTGTTACTTCGTATAGGGAGACATCATCAATGTAGTAATAAGCAGTATAGCCAATT
Organism: Chitinophagales bacterium; assembly: GCA_026786335.1. Taxonomy (GTDB): domain Bacteria; phylum Bacteroidota; class Bacteroidia; order Chitinophagales; family UBA10324; genus JAJAYG01. Next base: position 420 of record JAJAYG010000273.1, read on the forward strand.
TGATTTGGAACAAGTGTATCAACTAATGTATGAGCATCATCTAAAAAGTTACCTATGATCATAAATTTTTCTTCGCCATTTGCTGTGAAAGTATCAGAAATTTGAACCCAATTGGCAGTGTCTTTTATGATGCTGTTTATTGGATGTTGGATTTGAGGTTGTACATTAATTGTATCAATTGTTTTAAAGTGCGCGCTATCATGCATAAAATAAGCTCCAATGCTTCCTACTGCTGCATTACAAATATCAGCAAGCGAAACATAAAATGTAAGTAAGTACTGGGTATTAGAATTAAGCGAATCATTCAATTTGCATGAAATGTACTCTCTCCCATCAAGATTATTGTAAATCATTGCACTGCCCGCATAAGCAACTCCTTCAAATGCATTTTGCCAGCCAATGCTATTATCAGGCACGTGTACACTATTAATTAATGGTAATGGTGGTGCACATGAGTTAAAGTAATCAGGACTATTGTCACTTGGATTAAACCATGATTTTACCAAGTAGAACTGAGACTGAAATTGAGGGCATGCTGAATATTCTTCGAAACCACCATTGGGTATAAGATTGAGTTGTGCTAACAGGCTCAAGGAATTCATTAAAACAAAAATAAATACTACAGAAAACCGGAGCAACATATCAATGAAGTATTAAAACCTTAGTTTGCTGCTGTTAAAAATTCTTAGAAAACTTTTTGAAGGGGTGAATGCTGTTTTCATGGCTTTAAATTTTAGTGATTGACGGAACTAAAATAAGAGAAATATTTTACAAAAACATTTTTTAAATCGTGACAATTAATTTTTTATATTTCGATTCCAAAACTTATATCCAAATGAATGTGGTTACAGAACACCTCAGTGATTTTGCTTCGCTCTTCTTCCCCAATCTTTGCGCATCTTGCGGTTGTGCAATGAATAAAGGTGAAGAAGTTATCTGTTCTTTCTGCCAGTATTATCTTCCGAAAACAAATTTTCATTTAGAAAAAAATAATACTATAGAAAAACATTTTTGGGGAAGGGTGGAAATTTACAGAGCTTCCTCTTATTGCTATTTTCAAAAGGGAAGCCGCATACAACACTTGATTCATGAACTTAAGTACAAAAGAAAATTAGAAGTAGGTGTTAAGCTTGGAAAAATGTATGGAGCTGAATTAAATGAATGCAAAGATTATGATAGTGTGGATTTAATTCTTCCGGTGCCCTTACATAAATCAAAAGAGATGCAACGCGGTTTTAATCAGGCAGATTTATTATGCGAGGGATTGAGTGATGCCATGGGAAAACCGTGGAAGAAAAATATTTTGATAAGAACAAAGAAAACAGAAACACAAACTCACAAAACAAGATTCGAGCGCTGGCAAAATGTGGGAAGTGTTTTTGATATTACCGATTCAAAATTTTTGGAAGGAAAACATATTCTCCTCACCGATGATGTTATTACTACCGGCTCAACACTTGAAGCATGTGCAAATTCTATTCTCGCCATTACCGGAACTGTGGTGAGTATTGCTACTATTGCCTGCGCTGTGAAATAAGTTTTGAGTTTTGGGTTTCAGGTTTATAGTTCTGAATCTGGAGTGAAAAGTTTGTTTCACAAAACGTTTCTCACCAACAATGTCGTCTCATCACCTCGATAAACGCTGCAAGTTTTATCGAAGAACACTTTTGACCTCTCACTGTTTCACCTTTCACTTTTGACTATTCACTTTCCAAATTCTTCTTTAGTAATAAATAAACATCTTTGCCGTTCGAAATTTATGATGAAGAAGTATTCAATTGTTTTATTACTCACCGCAATTATTTTCAGTTCGTGCAAAAAAGATTTAATCACCACCGACCCGGCCGATAAACTTTCTTTTTCTACCGATACACTTACGTTTGATACCGTCTTCACTTCACTTGGTTCTACCACTTTATATTTTAAAGTGCTCAACCCGAACAGTAAAAAAATTGTGATATCCAATATTCACATTGCGGGTGGCGATGCTTCTATTTTTAGGTTGAATATTGATGGAATGCCTGTGAATGAAGTCACCGATGTTGAAATTCCGGCGAATGACAGCATCTACATTTATATTGCGGTAACTGTTGACCCTAATAATGACAACAATCCATTTGTGATGGAGGATTCTGTATTGTTTGAAACCAATGGCAACAACCAAAAAGTGTTGCTGCAAGCATGGGGGCAAAATGCACATTTCTTCTATGGAGAAATAATCGGCACACAAGAATGGACGAATGATAAACCTTACGTGATCATTCATTCAATTTTAGTTGACTCGAATGAAACACTTACCATTGATCCCGGTTGCAGGATTTATATGCATGCCGATTCGCGCTTTTATGTTTACGGAACTTTGAAAGTGATGGGGCAATTGCACGACTCTGTAA
>JAJAYG010000274.1 GCA_026786335.1 Chitinophagales bacterium
ATCGTGGTTTCCGGGAATGAAATAAACGTTGCCCTTGAAATTGGTAAACATCTTTAACTGATCGCGAATAATTTTATGGGAATTATGATCTCTTTTTTCTTCGATAAGTCCATTGGGATAAATGTTGTCTCCAAGAATAATTACTGTGCTAAATGGATTTTGTTCCATTTGCATCATCAGGTTTTTAAAATTGGCGCTTGAATCCATAAGCTCACCCGTATCACCAATAAGATAAACAGAGAAGGCGGGTTTTTGCGCCCTGAGAATAAATGAGAAGCAAATAAGGAGGGCACTAAAAAATATTTTCATTCGAAACGATCTTAAAGCAGAATTATAAAATTTGAAAATCAGGTTTTCTTTATCAGGGCGAATTTACGGAACATTCAATTAAATCTTTTCATCTCTCTGCTTCGCGGCGTAAGGAAATGGATTTTATCTTTAATTATTTTGATGGAAAGGAAGAAAAAAAATATTGAACACCTATTAATAAATATCGAACGACGAAATTCATTTCTCAAAAAATCCAATACTACCGCCCACCCAAGTTTTATTTTTATTGTAGTCAACGCCAATCATTTTTCCTTTTGATAAACGCACGAGGTTGGTAACAGGTTGCGGCTTTTCATTTTCATTCAGCCAAAGAAACAACATTCTTATTTCGGTTTTCACCAAACCATCGGGTGATTTTATGATGGGTTCGTAATTCACTTTTTTCATCAGTATGTAATTGCTGCTGTCTTCAACTTTATCAATGTCTTCTTTTGTTACATCGAAAATTACTCCTACACCCGAAAAAGAAAACAATGGTTTCAAAACATAATTTTCTAAATCATCGGGTATGGTTTCAACTTCATTGAGGAATTGTGTTTGAGGAACGTAGCGGCTCTTAAGAAACGGTAATGAAAATTTACTGATTCTGAAAAACCAATTCGGGTGGCTCACCCATTCCACATCAACATCTTCGGTGAGGTTGAATGCGCAATGCAAATCATTTCTCTTCGTCAACTCATCAAAGATCACGCGGTTGTAAATGCGGTGAATGGGAATTTTTCTTCCATCCTTTTCATAAAATAATTTTCTTCCTTCCAAAATTACTTTGCTGATGCATACATACTCAACACCGAGATATTGTTTGGTGAGTTCAAAATCAACTCTTGTTTTTTGTTTCTCGGGTTCTATCTCCAGCAGCACCACATTCTCGGGATTTTTATCTGCCACAATCCACGCTCTTAATTTTTGAATGTAGGTTTCATTGTTTAAACCATTAAAAAGGTCGTTGCAATTTTCGGGCACATCAAAAAATTCCCGGTACTTGTTTGCCAGCCAGTGCTGATAACCAAAGAGCGATGGAAACGCCTGCAACTCTATGAGCTGCGGAAGAATTTCACCTGCTTCATTTTTACATACAGCAAAATCCAAAGCGATGGTAGATGGTCTTGCATCTTCATGCGGCACAAAAAGTTTTGGTGGAATTGCCTTTAATGATTGAGCTAAATATTTTTGAGATGTAACCGTTTCTAAAATTTGATCACACGCTTCAAAAATTTTATTTGAAAATTCTTTTGAAACGAAGAGCGGTGTTTCTGCAATGCGAAAACTAATGTGATAACCTGCCTCTTTATTTAGTTGCGCTAAAAATTGCTGGTAGCGCTCTTCGGTAAATGAAGCATTGTATTGATTGCGGAATAATTGAACCATGCTTCAAAAATAATCTTTGATGATTGATCAGAGCTATTGACAAAGAAGTAATAAATTTTATTACTGATCAGAGGATGGGTACAAAACACAATTCCTATATTTGAAGCACCATTCCACAGCATCCTAAATTTTCATTACATGAAAATAAAATCCCTCACCGTAATTTTAATTCTGTTTTCTTTCTCTCTTCCAGTTTCACAAGTAGTCGCTCAGTGCGCAAACACAGACAAAATTTTTATCCCTGCCGGTTATGCGAAATCATACGGGTCAACAGGTAATGACGAAGCATGGGACATTGTAGTTCTTGACACCGATAATAATCCAAGCACTGATAATGGCTATGTGGTTGTTGGTTATACTTATAACGTCCCGGGTGAAAGCAGGGATGTCTATGTAATTCGCCTTAATCCTAATCTAAGCACTGCCTGGACTTATCAATACGATGGTGGCTATGGCACACCTCAAGATGACAGTTGAGCAAACAAGCACAAACGAGATATTGATCTGCGGTTCTACAAATGTTGCAGTAGGTGCATCGTACAAGCAAAATTTTTTCGTTACAAAACTCGATTTTAATGGAAATGTTGTTAGTGGTTGGTACCGGTTCAAAAGACGTAAAAATTTATGAAGATTTCTATGAGTATGATCCCTCCACCGACTCATGGGAAACACGACCTAATTTTCCCGGCGGAAAGAGATATAGCGCAATGGCATTTAGCATTGGCAATAAGGGCTATGTAGGATCAGGGAGTGATGCTTTAATGTGGTACCAAGATTTCTGGGAATATGATCCATTAACCTATACATGGACACAAAAAGCTAATTTGACAGGAGTTGCACGTGAGCAAGCTGTGGCATTTTCTATTGGTGGTAAAGGCTATATTGGTACGGGCTGGAACAATTTGTATGGAATTTTAAAAGATTTCTGGGAATATGATCCAACGATTGATATGTGGTATCAAAAATCTGATTTTGGAGGAGGTAAGCGTTACGGAGCCATAGCGTTTTCAATAGATAGTGTTGCATACGCAGGCTTAGGATATGATAGTACAAATTATCTTGCGGGAAAAGACATCTGGAAATATTCTCCCGATGATTTCCCCACCCTCACAGCAGAAAATTTTTCGCAATCAAGTGGATTCTCAATTTTTCCAGTCCCCATAATTTGGAGCGCTACAATTTCCTTCTCCGTTCAACAACCTGCCGAGATACTCATTGAACTACTTGATCTGAAAGGAAACATTATTAAGATGTTTTTTGATGAGGAAGCACAAACTGGTCAGCGCCTTATTTCTTTTAACAGAGATAACATTCCATCCGGAATTTATTTTCTTCGAATGCAATGCAATCATCAAACGACACTTAAGAAAATAATCATTCAATAAAACCAACTCAATAAAAAACTCAATCTCATGAAATCAATTATTTCTTTTGCCCGCCAATCACTAATTGCAACCATCTTCATTTGTTTCATTTTTTCTGCTCAAGGTCAATCCATGTTTAATGCGTTGGATTCAAAAACAGAAAATACTTTTATTGCCTCTTCTTTTATCAATGATAGCGAAGGCTGGCTTGCCGATGCAAATGCTATCTTATGGCACACAAAAGATGGGGGTATATCTTTAGATACAGTTTACTCAGGAAAAACATTTTACAGATTAGATTTTGCAGACGGGCTAAACGGTTTTGCACTTAGCGAACAAGAAGCATTCAAAACATCTGATGGAGGTTCTTCATGGGAATCGGTTTCGCTTTATAATGTCAGCCCGGCTTTGTATTTTCTCAACAAAGACACAGGAATCATCAGTGGCAATAACATCATCTATAGAACAACTGATGGAGGCAAAAGCTGGTCATCAATTGAAATTGCTGTACCCTTTTTCAGCGATTACTTTTTTATTGATCAATCTACAGGTGTGGCTACTTGTTCTAACGATCAAGAGTATAGATCAATTTGGAGAACGACAGACGGAGGTTTGAGTTGGAAGAATGTTTGCAATGTTTCAAAGTACTTCATGTACGCTGTTTGGTTTGTAAATGATCAGGTTGGTTTTGCTGCAGGATACTTTGAAGAAATGTCTTTAGGAAATCTTCCTTCAATAATGAAAACATCGGATGGAGGAATTACGTGGGAAAATATCTACAAGAATGAGGGGATAATTAGTTTTGGAGAACCCCTCATAGATATTCGTTTTCAAGATGAAGAGAACGGCTTTGCAATAGGAGAAGATGGTGAAAGTGTTTTCACAACCGATGGCGGTTTAACCTGGACTTCGGCAAGAGAATCAAACACAACCGGGCTTCCAATGGGGTGCGGTATTTTCAAAACACTCGATGGATACAATGACTTGTACATAACAGGTAAAGATGGTTATGTGATCAAGTGGTAGAACGTTTTGTAACATCCCACTCAAAGAATTTATTTGAAGTTCAAACCAATTCAGTTGCAAGAATTTTTTCAAAAGAACTTTTCAGAAAAGTTGGAAGAATTGTTTTCTGCGTAAGAATAATTTTATCGGGATCATCGAGCATGTCAATCATTTTATAATATTTTTCTTCACCATAATTTTTAATGATCGATTCTTTTTTGTCGGCTTGCGTAAAGTAGCGGATCATTCCATGCGGGTCGGCTTCGGGGTGAAATTGTGTGCCGATGATCTCATCTGAAAAACGTACCGACATAATTGCTCTTTCCAATGGAATGTGTGGTCTTTCTTTTTCTGTGGCAAGAATTTTAAAACCGTCTCTTTTAATTATTGCATGATTGGGTGCTATTACTTGGTACTCTCTCGAATCGGTTGCATAAAAAGGATTGCCCAAATTTTTGAAGAGGTTTTCTTTTTCTCCGGCTGCTGTTTTATGAATGGGGAAAACTCCGAATGAAGGTGATTTTCTTTTATTCACTTCCCCTAACTGCCAATGGCGGCACATGAGTTCGAAAGAATGGCAAATGAGAAAAACATATTTTTTGCGATCGGTATTCTTTAAATTGTGGTTCCTGATTTTATCCATCAGCGCGAAATATTTTTTCTCCCACAACTCGCCGCTTGCACCGGGGTCGCCCGGGCCGCCGCTTGAGATATAAATATCATAAGAGTCATCGGGTAGTTTAACATCGTGCCTTACATCGAAAATGTGCCATCGAACCGGAACTTCTGTTTGCAAAGATTCAAGATAAAGCAATGAACGTATGCCCCGCATTCCCTGATTGGGATGCTTGTTATATAAATCGAGAATTGCAACACGAATGGAATGATCCATTTTCTTAATAAAAAATTATAGAGAGAATTGAAAACTGTTTATCAAAAACCGAATTGTCAAAGTTGCAACAATCGAATTAAAAAAAAAGTTTAAGCGGGAAATAATTTCAACAAGTAAGAAACAATAGCCCCTACATTTATGTCGGGGTAAGCAAAAGCGACGATGGGCTTTAGTCGAAATTATTTTTCCTTGTTCTTTCCTGAGTAGAGTTAGCAAAAAAAATTCGGCTAAAGCCAAAGCAATTTTTCTATTCTCCCCGCATATTCCATTGGAATCCCTTCGGGAAATGCCGGGGCTATTCAACCAATGATTAAAGTATCTAAGGTTTTTTATAATCCGATACTTGTTTCTTCCACAATGTGATCCACCACTTTTTTAAGATCACCTGTTTCATTAAAAACTTTTAACTGCCTGTCTGCTCCTGTTCCCATTTTTACAATTTCACGCAGGTAGTTTACTTCTTCGCGGCAATTGAGTTCGTCTACCACATCATCTACAAACTCAATTAATTCATCGAGCAGTTGCGCAAAAGGAACTTCTTCTTCCTTTCCAAAATCAATG
>JAJAYG010000275.1 GCA_026786335.1 Chitinophagales bacterium
ATCTCAACTTGATGGCTGCTGCGCCAACAAAATGAAAACCACAAATGATGATGGTGCTTCACCAGCTAATCAAGTAGTAGAATTAAAATCAGATGTAACAAATTATTTGGGGCAGAGTGTTCCTAATCCACACGGCTCACAGTGCACGATCCCTTACAGCATTGATGCAAATGTTATTAATGCCGAAATTGTTTTTGTAGATGAACTAGGCAGGGTGGTACAAAGAGTAGAAATTGTTACTCGTGGTAAAGGTCAGCTTACTGTGCTTAGTTCAAACTTAGAAGACGGCGTTTACAATTATTCATTGGTGCTCGATGGTAAAATAATTGATTCAAAGAAAATGTTGAAGCAGCATTGATATTTTTCATTTCAATAAAAATATTAGCCGCGTTTGAACTCAACACAAGCGCGGCTGATATATTTTATTCGTTTTACAAAATATATTAACCTCTAAAATAAAATGGTGAGTGCGTAAATTTTTGTGTCCACTATGTTTCTATGTGGTTCAAAAAAAATGGACGGTTTTAAAAACACTTACTGAATTATCAATATTCCTTACACACTAAAAAACTTTACTTCACCCATTAGTTTCTCCGCCTGTTTTGCATATCTTCGCGCCTTCAAAATTTTTAAACAAAACAAATAACTAATTAAAATGGCAGAAGTAAAAAACATAATACCGCACGATCACACCATCACTAAGGAAAACCGACAAGCTTTAAAAGGTCATAAATCATGCATTCTATGGTACACTGGTCTTTCGGGTTCAGGAAAATCAACTGTAGCTAATAAGGTAGAAGAGAAAATGTTTGAGATGGGTTTACACACTTACATTCTCGATGGCGACAATGTGCGAATGGGATTAAACAAAGGACTTACTTTCAGTGATGCAGATCGCACAGAAAACATCCGCCGCATTGGTGAAGTTTCTAAATTGTTCGTTGATGCAGGAGTGATTGTAGGAACTGCATTTATTTCTCCGTTTACTTCAGACCGCGATATGGTTCGCAGCATTATGAAGGAAGGAGAATTTATTGAAGTATATGTTGACACCCCGCTTGATGTTTGCGAGCAGCGTGATCCTAAAGGACTTTACAAAAAAGCACGTGCAGGTGAGATTAAATTTTTCACCGGCATTGACTCTCCTTATGAAGCACCGGCAAAACCTGAAATCGATTTAAAAACTGCAAACCGCTCAGTTGATGAATGCGCTCAGGAAATAATTGATTGGATGATTGCCAATAAATATATCTCAGCTTAATAATTTTTTTTCACTTTAAATTTTTAAAATAATGAATCAACCTCACGGAGGTGTGCTCGTAAACCGTATTGCAACGGGCGCACGTAAAACAGAATTAGAAAACAAAGCAAAGTCACTTTTTCAATTAGTAGTTGAAGATCGTTATGGTGCCGATGTAGAAATGATTGCCAACGGTGCATTTAGTCCGCTCACTGGCTTCATGAATAAAGCAGATGCTGAAGGAACCATTGAGAAGATGACGCTTAGCAATGGATTGCTTTGGGGAATCCCGATCCTTTTGCCTTCAGGCGATCAACATGATAATGTAATTGTGGGAAATGAAATTGCCGTAGTAGAAAAAAGCTCAGGCAACGTACTTGCTATTATGACTGTGGAAGAAAAATTTGAACTCGACATCATCAATCTTGCGCAAAAATGTTTTAAAGCAACTGATGAAAAGCACCCTGGTGTGGCAGCAATTTTAAGAGGCGGAAACAAATTCATTTCGGGTCCCCTTGAAATGATCAACCGTCCAACTCGCCATGATCAAATTGATAATAAATATTTTATGGACCCAGCTGATACCCGTGCTGAGTTCGCAAACCGTAAATGGAAAACAGTAGTTGCTTTTCAAACCCGTAACCCAATTCACCGCGCTCACGAATATTTAATTAAGTGTGCACAGGAAACTGTTGACGGTTGTTTAATTCACCCTATTGTTGGCGAAACAAAAGCTGATGATATACCTGCACCCATTCGCATGCGTTGCTATGAAGCTTTGATCAACGGTTATTTTAATCCTGATAATACAATGGTGAGTGCTTTACCAACCGCTATGCGTTATGCAGGGCCACGTGAAGCCATCAATCATACACTTATTCGCAAGAACTATGGTTGCACACACATGATCGTAGGCCGCGATCACGCAGGTGTTGGAACTTACTATGGAACATATGAAGCACAAGAAATGATGGATAGTGTTGCTGACCGCACAGGCATGACGATCTTGAAATTCGAAAACACTTTCTTTTGTAAAGAAACTGAAGGCATGAGTTCAAGTAAAACTGCACCAAAGAATGCAACACAAGTTTAGTTGAGCGGAACAAAAGTTCGTGAGATGCTTGCAGCAGGTGAAAGACCACCGGCTGAATTTTCGAGAGCCGAAGTTGCCGACATTCTTATTGAATGGGCTACTGCAAAAGCACCTAATGCTTAAACGTAATTAATTTATTTTTGAAAAGAAAGCCATTCATTTTTTGAGTGGCTTTCTTATTAAATCACAATTCAAAGAAGCTATTTTCCACCACGCAACCATTTTAAAATCTTTTCGTTTCGGGAATAATTTACCTATTTAGTTCACAGTCTTATAGACAGTGTTTGAAACAGTTAATGATAACTTCATAGAGTTTTTTTTCTAAAACACAAACATTGATTAATTTTAAGTTTTCAAAATTCTTTCACCAACAAATAAAAACAACTTCTAATGAAAAAGAAAAACTACTTATTTATTCTTTCAATTCTAATGCTCACGGTTGCATTTGGAGCTTCTGCCCAGAACCATAAATCATTTTATGGCTATACTGAAAACAAAGGCCAGATTCGGGATCAAAGCGGCAATGCCCGCGATGATGTAAGATTCATGTTTGCTGACGAAACCTTCAAAGTAATTCTGCGAAATGATGGTTTTAGTTACGAATGGATTCGTTCAAATTATAAGAAAGACAGCAATCCTGAATCGGGGATAGTTGAAATTTCTGATGATGAAAATGGTGTAAAGGATTATCCTGTTCAGTTTATTAATAACAGAGTTGACATCAATTTTTTAAACGCGAATAAAAACCCCGAAATTATCAGTGAAGGAACATCGCCTTACTACTTTAATTATTTTAATGGTTATACAGGTAATGAAGGAATCAAGCGCGTTCGTAATTTTGAAAAAGTAACTTATAAAAATATTTACAACGGAATTGATTTGGTTTTTTCTTCCGAGAAAAATACAGAAGGAATAACTTTTCCTAAATATGAATTCGTTGTTCATCCCTCAGGAAATATCAGCAACATCGCTCTCTCATATAATGGAGCCGATGATATTTCTATTTCAAAAGAAGGTACACTTGATTTAAAAGTTCCGCTTGGAACAGTTTCTGAAACCCAACCTATTATCTTATTCAATGATGGAACTGCCGCTTCGAAAGGGAACTTCGTTCAACATGGAAATATTTTATCTTTTGCTTCTGTTAAGAGAGATAAGAACGCTACCATCATCATTGATCCCACCATCGAGTGGGGAACTTATTGGGGCGGAACACAAAAAGATTTAACCGATGAAATTACTACCGACCTGGCAGGCAATTGTTTCGTTACCGGCAGGGTTCGTTCCAACACTTTATTTGCCACAGCAGGAGCGTATCAAACTGTAAACCATGGAGGTCTCGATATTCCTCTAATGAAATGGGCACCAGATGGTAATTTGGTTTATGCAACTTATTATGGCGGCTCTTCAAACGAAATTGGTTTTTGCATAATTACAGATCCTCAGCAAAATGTTTGGATCGGCGGACATACTTTTTCACCCGATGGAATTGCAACACCAGATGCTATGCAAACTTTTTTTGTTCCCGGTGCTCCCGATGATTATGATGGCAACCTTTCTAAATTCACCAATGATGGGGATCTTGTTTATGGAACTTATTTTGGCGGTGTTGGGCAAGATGAACTTCAAAATATTTGGGCCGATACCGATGGTTC
>JAJAYG010000276.1 GCA_026786335.1 Chitinophagales bacterium
AAACGTTGCATTTCCCAATCGCGGTCTTCGGTTTTCATTTTACCATGTACAATACTCACAGCAAATTGCGGTAGCGGAAAAGCGCGCGCAATACTTTCATAACCATCTATTAAAAATTTATAATCCAGCTTTTCCGATTCTTCAATCAGCGGATACACTACATAGATTTGTCTTCCTTTCAAAATCTCTTCTTTCATAAATCCAAAAACTCTCAAGCGCGCAGCATCATTCCTGTGTACTGTTGTAATTGGTTTTCTTCCGGGCGGCAATTCATCTATAACAGAAACATCGAGATCACCATAAACCGTCATTGCCAATGTGCGTGGAATGGGTGTTGCCGTCATTACAAGTATATGCGGCGGCTGATCATTCTTTGTCCACATGCGCGAGCGCTGCTCAACACCAAAGCGGTGCTGCTCATCAATCACAACTAAACCAAGATGCTGAAATATCACCTTGTCTTCGAGCAAAGCATGCGTGCCTACCAGCATATTTATTTCTCCTCTTGCAAGTTCTTCTAACAAAAATTTTCTTGCTTTTCCTTTTACCGAAGCAGTTAACAGATCTATTTTTAATCCCAATCCCTCAGTAGTTTTTTTAAGATTTCTGAAATGTTGAATGGCTAATATTTCTGTTGGCACCATCAAACAAGATTGAAAATGATTATCGGCAGCCATCAACATTGCAATTAATGAGACTACCGTTTTCCCACTGCCAACATCGCCTTGCAGCAAGCGATTCATTTGCCTGCCGGTTAAAAAATCGGATCTAATTTCTTTGATCACTCTCTTCTGTGCATTGGTTAATTCGAAGGGAAGTTTTTCTTTGTAGAAACGATTGAAGTAATCGCCAAGATGTGTGAAAATAAAACCTGCTTGTTTTTGTTTGCGGTTCAATTTAGACCGAAGCAAGCGAACCTGGTTGTAAAATAATTCTTCAAACCGAAATCTGTTGAGTGCGTGTGCAGCAATTTTTTCATCGGTAGGTTGATGCACTTGAACGAATGCACGATGTCGTGTTGCAAATTTGAATCTTTGAATTATAGCTGAAGGAAGATTCTCGGCAATATCTTTTTCGGTAATAATTTTTAAAAGTGTTTGAATTAATTTTTCTAATCCTTTGGAATGAAGTCCTGCTGCTTTTAATTTTTCGGTAGAAGGATAAACGGGTTGCATTTTTCCCAGTGTGTTTTCTTCTTTTATTTTTTCATCAATTAAAGTAAGATCGGGGTGCGAGATTGAAATTTGGCCGCGAAAGAAAGTTGGTTTTCCATACACGAGATAATTTTTTCCTTCCACCAAACTTTTATCAACCCATTTTAAACCGGCAAACCAAACTAATTCTACCTCACCTGTTCCATCACTTAAAAATGCCTTGAGTCTTCTGTTTTTGTTTTCACCTTCTAAATTCTTTTCCATCAATTTTCCTTTCAACTGAACATGCTCTGCCTGAGAAGAGATTTGATTGATCTTAATAAATTCAGTGCGGTCAACATACCTGAATGGAAAGTGTTGCAACAAGTCGCCGAAGGTGAAAATCTGAAGTTCCTTCTTCAACAATTCTGCACGCTGCGGGCCCACACCTTTGAGGTATTCAATTGGCGAAGTGAGTATGTGTGAAGGTTGACCGTTCATACTGCAAATTAAATAAGTTGAATCAAGATTTACTTAATTAAAACCGTGAGTTGTTACATGAAAGTTATTATGGAATGGTAAAGTATTTCAATTTAGAATTTGGATGGCTGAATTTTATAACTGCTATCTTCGCAGAAAGTTTTTTGCAATGATTTCGACCAGAGAAAAAAAGATACAGAGATACGGCAGCGGATTTATAAGACTTACTGATGAACTCAGGAATGTTCCTGAAGCAGCCTACGATTACAGAACCAAAAAAGATATTTGGAATATTCGCGAGATCGTTATTCACTTGAGCGATCTTGAAGCAGGAGCGTATGTAAATTTCAGAAGAGCAGTTGCAGAACCAACGCAGAAGATATTTGCTTTTGATAAAGATATGTGGGTTGAAGCTTTGCCCTATTATTCTCACCCACATGAATCTGCATTAAAACTTTTTCGCTTGTTAAGAGCAAGCAATTACCTGTTACTTAAAAATGCCGAACAGGATTTATGGCTTCATACTGTAAGTTATGAAAATCACGGACAAATTTTTATTGAGGACCTGCTTGATATGTATGAGAAACATTTGGATAAAGCCATTCATGAAATTGTGATGATCAGTGAAATTTATGAGAAGGTTAATAAGGCATAATTCTGATTTCTGTTAAACTAAATTTGAATGATGCGAAGCACCCGAATTAATATTTTTTCAATACTGTTTTTTTTATTGCTGTTTTTTTACAACCATGTATTCAGTCAAGCAGACTCGCTTGTATTTGTGCCCGATAATCCACCGGCAGCTAAAGGATTTTTAAATACGCAGCGCTCTTACATTTTTATTGACCTCACTAATAATACATGGGTAAACAGGCCCGGTAATATTGATACTAAGATTATTAGCGGCGGTTTTAACTTCAGTTTGTTCTACGATTTTCATATTATTAAAAGTAACTATAGCATTGCACCGGGCATAAGTTTTTCTAATTCAACAGTTAAAAATAATAGTTACTACTACTACCTGAATATTAATG
>JAJAYG010000277.1 GCA_026786335.1 Chitinophagales bacterium
AACCCAAAATTTTTGGTGAGTTATTAAATGGAAGAATAATTTTTTCTCCTACTCAGCTACAATCATCTTTATAAACGGAACACCTTCTTCCTGTTTCATTTTCAAATAATAAATTCCTGAAGAAAGATTTCTGCGAAGCAAAATATATTTATCTCCATAAAAATTTTCATTCATAATTAACCTCCCCGTTGCATCACTAAGTTCAACAGAATAATTTCCAGCTTCGGGAAATTGAATGGTTGAAAAATTATGCATTGGATTCGGTGTCACTGAAGTTTGTTGTGCAAACACTTCTTCAATACCAACCTGAACACTTACAAAAACCGAAGTTGTATTAGGGCAACCTGTTGCATCAGTAACTGTTATTGTATAAAATCCCAATGGAACATTTGAAAGCGTAGAATCAGTTGTGCCATTACTCCACAAATAAGTATAAGGTGCAAACCCGCTGCTCGCGTGAACAGTAACCGATCCGTCACTGGCAAATGGTGTTGAGCAATTGGTGATGTCAAAAGTAAATTTCAATTTATCTAACCTGAAAGAATCAATAAATGCTTTAGCCGAAAGAAGCGATGGAAACACACAACCCGAATGATCAAGCAAAGGGCCACTACTGAATTTAGAAACAGAAACACTTCCATTTGCAGTCAATGTATCGTAAGCAACAAACGAGTTCAAATAATTTACATCCATATCAGCTTCGCAGTAAAACATACGAATTGGTGCATCGGCTTTCCAATTATAAGTATCATTCAACTTCAAATATTTATACAAACGGTAATCGGGATAGGTGTTGAAGGAATCGAGTAAAGCAGGAACAAGAATTTGATTTGGGATCGAAGGCATAATTGCATTCACCTCACTCAGTTCATGTGTTCCATCGAATAAAGGTGGTATTGTTACATCATAAGGTGAGGCAAGAAAATCTGAGTTGCTTGCGTAAATGTGATACACGCTGTTATAAGCTAAAAGAAAATAAGGCAGATAACCGGGATTGGGATATTCAACATTCTGCGAAATCGTTTGCGCCTGCAATCCCGAAACATCATAAGGCCCGCTCATAGGAACCGATGCAGTAACTTTAAAATAGTTTCCATAAGATTCCTGAATCATTTGATGCGCAGCCATGGTTGAATGCCCGCCTTGCGAATAGCCAAGCAAAAACAATTGATCATTTAACACTACGCCAAGGTCACTGCAAATTTCTTTTGCCACCACTAACAGATCTGCTGTTGCTCTCGCTTCTGTTTCTGCATTCATATATGGATGTAACCCCGGTGAATCACCAAGCCCTAAATAATCAGGCATGGTAACTACTGCGCCATCTGATGCAGATGTTTCTCCAATTAAAACTTCGAGTGAATTTAGTGTAGAAGGTACTGCTGTTTTTACCGAAATAGTTCCATGCTGATAACTCATCAGCGGAGCTTTACATTGGTTATTTTTGGGAATGAATAAAGCCCCCGATGCAATAATGGGTAAGCTATCTGCATCCAATGTATTGTACACTACTTTATAAATATCAATATCATAAGTTGTAGGAAGAAACAAAGGAGGAATTCCATTAGCAGAAAGCACGCTATCAATTTGCCCTGTGGAATATGTTTTTATCAGATTGTATGAAACAAGTGATTGAGCAGAAGCCATTGCTGAAATAAATGTTAATCCCAGAAGTAAATATTTTTTCATAGTATAATTTATGTGTCGTCAAAAGTAAGTGGAATGAAGTAAAGAATTTTATTCCGCTTTGTCTTCCCTTATTCATGCAGCGCAAATCAATATACTTAATAGCCCCGATATAAATGTCGCGGCTATAGAAGATTACCTTTTGTATCAATCAGAAAAAAATCTTCTCTACTTTTCAGCAATTCATTTCCAAAATAAAATTTATCGAACATGTATAATCAACCAATGCTGAAAGAGAATTCATTAAAAGGAAAAACAATCATTATCACCGGAGGCGGCACCGGATTGGGAAAATCAATTGGAAAATATTGTTGCGAACTCGGAGCTAATCTGATTATCACCTCACGCAAAATAGATGTCTTGCAAAAGAGCGCTGATGAATTGATTTTAGAAACAGGCGCGCAGGTTTTAGCAGTGCAATGTGATGTAAGGAATTATGAAGAGGTTGAAAACCTTTTGAAAGTTTCCATAGAAAAATTTGGAAGCGTTGATGCCTTGCTCAACAATGCCGCAGGAAATTTTGTGATGCCAACAGAAAGACTTTCGGCAAAAGCATTTGATACTGTTGTAGATATTGTTTTGAAAGGAACTTACAATTGCTCTCTTGCGCTGGGTAAATATTGGATTAAAAATAAATTGCCCGGTGTAATGCTGAACATAGTTACCACTTATGCATTCACAGGTTCTGCTTACGTAGTTCCATCAGCCGCTGCTAAAGGAGGCGTGCTGGCACTCACAAGATCATTGGCCGCAGAGTGGGGAAGAAAAAATATAAGAGTGAATGCAATTGCTCCCGGACCATTCCCAACTGAAGGAGCATGGTCAAGATTGTTTCCACCAATCGTACAAAAATTTGTTGATCCCTTGAAGCGAATTCCTTTGGGAAGAACCGGAGAACATCAGGAGTTAGCGAACCTTGCGGCTTATCTGCTCTCCGATTTTTCTTCTTACATCAACGGTGAAGTAATTGTAATTGATGGCGGTGAATGGATTCACGGCGCAGGGCAGTTTACAGGATTAGAAAATATTCCTGATGAAATGTGGGATGCGTGGGAGAAGATGAGAACGAGATGAAGTCTGGAAATAAACTGCTCTTCAGTTCGAAGCATTTAACAAAAATAAAAACTGGTCTCACTTTATCAAGAGTGCCGTTGCGTGCGGAAAACTCTTTTTATGCCTTGTCGATTTGCCATAGCTGATTTCATTTTTTTGTTTTCCTGTTTCATTATAACATCTTCTCTGCTATGAATATCATGCTCAAGTTTTTTGTGCTCTTCTATCGTTTCCTGATGCATCTCATTATATCCGGGAATTGGATGCAGAACTTCATTTTGTTTTATTACTTCAGGAACAGGAACCTGTACAGGAGCAGTTGTTATTTTCTTACTTCCCTTTGCAGTCGTCTTTCTAACGGGACTTTTAATTTTCTTCTTGGCAGAACTGATAGCTTTCTTTTTTACGGCAACTTTCGTTTTCTTCTTTGCTACAGTGGTTGCTTTCTTTGTAGC
>JAJAYG010000278.1 GCA_026786335.1 Chitinophagales bacterium
CCCCCGGCCCCTCTCTTCCTCATACCCCTTCGGCACCATCAACAAACGAGAACGAAAGTTGAAGAAATATTATTTAATTGAGAGGGGTTGCTGGCGCATGATTAGTTTGTGTGATAAAATTTCTTGTAGGTTTATCCCGTATTAATTTCTAATAATGAAAAACTTTTTGTTACCCCTTCTTTTCATTTCCATTTATTCTTTTACAAATGCACAACCCTCGCCTTCTTCCGAAGATTGGAAGTTGCGCAAGAATGAAAATGGTATTGTGATTTATTCGAGGCACCAGGATGGTGTGCCGATTGATGAGATTAAAGTTGTTTCGGTTTTGCATGCTTCGCTTTCTGCTGTGGTTGCTATGCTCATGGATGTTGACCATTATACCGACTGGATTTTCAGATGCAGTGAAAGCAAGTTGTTGCAGCAGGTGAGTGCCACTGAGCAGTACCAATACCAAAAGAATGATGCGCCTTACCCGGTGAGCGACCGCGATATTGTAGTGCACTTTACAATTTGGCAAGACCCTAACACGAAGGTGGTTTACACTCGCTCGGTTGGCACGCCCGATTATGTGCCTACCAACAGCGGCGTGGTGCGCATACCTATGTTTGATGCTGGTTATATTTTAACGCCTTTGCCAAACGGCGATGTGCAGGTGGTTTATACTTTAATGCTTGACCCGGGTGGCAGCTTGCCCGATTGGGTTGTGAACTGGAGCATTGTTACAGGCCCTTATGAAACTACTATTAAAATGCCTGTGCAGGTTTTAAAAGTTGATTACCAAAACAAAAAATTTAGTTTCATTGTTGATGAGTAATTTTTTTTCGAAAGGTTTCTCATAGCTGATTTTGATTTTTAATTTATGATCAAAAAATATTTTTAGCGAATTACTTGACATGAGCATGTTGCCAACAGTATATTTGACTTATTAAAAAAATAAACAATGGCTTACAAACTAAATGACAAGGGATCTGCAATAAAAAAATGGCAGCAATTTCTTACAATGCAGAGATTTTTTACCGGTGCAATCACAGATTTTTTCGGACCCAAAACGGAAACGGCAACAAAAGCATTTCAAAAGTTTTACAACATTCCGCAAACCGGATTAGCAGGAAGTTTAACATTGGGAAAAGCCAATGAGTTGGGTTTTAACCCCGATAAGGAGCCATCGCTTAAAATCATTCGTAACGATACTGATATGATGCGATGGATAAAGGAAAATTTGAGCGCAACAATGAGGCAGGCAGTTACAGGAAGTTTTTATACAGAAGATTGGCTCGCAGGAATGTGCGCACGTGAAACAGGTTTTAAGATTATCAAATTCTTTAATCAGCAACATGACTTTGCTTTCATTACCGCGAATATGTTAGGCGATTATTCAAAGCGGTCAGCCGATGCTGTAAAACGATATCATGGTTATGGCTATTGGCAAATTGATATTGCATCATATCCCGATTTTGTAAACAGCAATGATTGGAAAGATGCATCGAAGACAGTGAAGAAAGCAGTTAGTGTTTTGAATGAAAAGAAAAAATATCTCGAAGATCAGGGATGGGATGTGCAACTTACTGCAGAAGAGTTTAGTCGTGCAATCACTGCAGCTTACAATTGCGGGCAGGGCAATGTTGTAAAAGCACTTAGAAATAATTTAGACATTGATGCTTACACATACTCAAAAGATTATTCCAAAGAAGTGTGGCGCTACAGAAGTATTTACCGAAATCTTTGATGAGGCAATTAACGCTAATAGAGATAGGGTGCAGATGAATGAAAGGAATTTTAGAATGAAGATTTTGTTGTCCTTACTATTTTCAATTGACTTTAGAAGCTGATAAATTTTTCAACAACAAAAAAGAATTCAATATTTACCATGAAAACTTCAACCAAAATATTTCTCAATCTTTTTATTTTGTTGATTATAAAAAATATCTCGGCACAAGTAATTATTGACAGCCAACTAAATCCTACCGTTAATTCTAAAACACCTTATGAGTATGTAACGATTAATTCACGGTCAACAATTTTTTATAATGAGCTTCAATGGAACTTTAATGTTTCAGATTCAGCACAAAAAACATTTCAGTACTCCTCGCCACTGATTGAGCCAATTGCTGATGGTACTTTTACATTTCAATTACCTGCTGCACCGGCGGTGAGTTTGCAAACTGATGCTGCAGGATTTTGCATGTTTGATATTTTGCCCGCAGGTACTTATACTGTTACTGCTTTGAAGGCGACTTATGTTACACAATCTTTTTCGATGGTGATTAGTACGGGAGTACATTCCAGAAGAAAGATTTTACTTGTTAAGGTTTGATGATAATGAGTTCTGATAAATTTAAGCGCCCGGTTTTTTCGGGCGCTTTTTTTTGGGTGACCCAGGATTTTTAGGTTTGAGGATGGTAGGATTATTTTTTAGTTGGGGTGAAACCGACAAAAACGAGATTAAATTTTAGTAACACAGATGCAACCGTGAAAATTAAAATTACATTTGAAATTGTATTGTAGCAGCATTTTGAATCAAGCACTCTTTTATGCAACTACTTCTGAAAATATTAAAATGGTTTTTTGATTTGTTCTGCGATATTACCATAGTGGAAAATATACCTCACTTCTGTAATAATTTTTCTCTTACCAATTTTCCTGCATTAATTTTTACAAAAAAGATTTTTAAAAATATACCAGAGAAAATTATTAGGGTTTGCTGATGAGCCGTTAAGCGAACCCTGTAAACTGAAATATAAAATTACTGTTTTAAAAAATAAAATGGCGGTACCATTAACTCCTTGCTCGTTGGGGTTTAACAATTGCGGGTTCTCAATAAAATCTTTTTTAACCATGAAGTATCTTTTTACCTGCATTGCATTTGCAATTGTTGCCTTCAATGTTGCTGCGCAAAACTTAGTAACGAACCCTTCATTTGAAGAGCATAGCCA
>JAJAYG010000279.1 GCA_026786335.1 Chitinophagales bacterium
AAGTGACAGCGCTTCCTAACAAGCTCGAAGTGACAGCCTTTTCCCGTAAACTCCCGACCTGTTCAGCATGCATGAAAGTGAGTTCGAATTTCTTTTCCAAAATCAAAATCTTAAAAGGCTGCAAATAAAAAGACGAACCATCTTTAAATAGTTCGTCGATTAATTTTTTGCTGCTTAGGCGCTCTTCCTTCTTAAAAGTAAATGGGTGTTTTGAAGAAAGCATACATTAGAAATACAAAGTTCAAAGTTCAAGAATCAAATCTCAGGAAAACTAAAAATAAAAAATTTCAAATCATGAGTCAATGAGTCCGTTCCCCGAAAAGTGCTACTTCAAACGCTTTTCATCGGAAACGGTAAGTTTCTTTCTTCCCTGTCTGCGGCGGCGTTTGATAGTTTCTTGTCCGTCTTTGGTTTTCATGCGCTTGCGGTATCCGTGTTTGTTAGCGCGCTTTCTTCTCGATGGTTGGTATGTCCGTTTCATTTTCTGCTCTTTATTATTTAATCGTAAACGTAAATTTTAAAAGGGGTGCAAATATAGCAATCAATAGTTCTCCACATAAGTGAATGCAAAAAACAATTTATCCGTTCATTGAAACCAAAAACTCTTCATTTGATTTTGTTCCCCGCATTCTGTCGAGCAGAAATTTCATTGCTTCTTCCGAAGTCATGTCTGCCAAATGGTTTCTTAAGATCCAGATTCTTTGCAACATGGCTGCATCAAACAACAGATCATCACGGCGGGTGCTTGATGAAGTAACATCAACACTCGGAAAAATTCGCTTGTTAGAAAGTTTGCGATCCAATTGCAACTCCATGTTACCGGTTCCTTTAAACTCTTCAAATATTACCTCATCCATTTTAGAACCGGTATCAATCAATGCAGTTGCGAGAATAGTGAGCGAGCCGCCGTTTTCAATTTTTCTTGCGGCACCAAAAAATTGTTTTGGTTTCAGCAATGCATTTGCTTCAACACCACCCGATAAAACTTTACCCGATGATGGCGAAACGGTATTGTGTGCACGAGCCAAGCGGGTAATGGAATCTAAAAGAATTACCACATCCATTCCGCACTCCACCATGCGTTTTGCTTTATCTAAAACAATGGAAGCAACCTTCACATGCTTTTCTGCCGGCTCATCAAAAGTTGAAGCAACAACTTCGGCTCTCACGCTGCGCTCCATGTCAGTTACTTCTTCAGGTCTTTCATCAATCAGCAGCACGATCAGGTAAACCTCAGGATGATTTTTAGCGATTGCATTTGCAACTGCTTTCAACAACATGGTTTTTCCGGTTTTAGGTTGCGAAACAATTAAGCCACGCTGCCCTTTACCAATTGGAGTAAACATATCCATCACACGCGTTGAATAATTATTGATCTCATCAAAGAGATTTAATTTTTCATCGGGGAATAATGGTGTTAAATAATCGAAGGGAACGCGGTCACGAATTTCTTCGGGCTTCATTCCATTAATTGATTCCACCTTTAATAATGCAAAATATTTCTCACCTTCTTTTGGCGGGCGCACCGCACCGGTAACG
Organism: Chitinophagales bacterium; assembly: GCA_026786335.1. Classification (GTDB taxonomy): domain Bacteria; phylum Bacteroidota; class Bacteroidia; order Chitinophagales; family UBA10324; genus JAJAYG01. The sequence goes on from JAJAYG010000279.1 coordinate 1,540, forward strand.
GTATCGCCGGTTTTAATACCGAACAATTTTATTTGTGAAGGGGAAACATAAATATCATCGGGTGAAGAAAGATAGTTGTAATCGGAAGAACGCAGGAAGCCATAACCATCAGGCATAATTTCCAACACGCCTTCGCCATCAACAATACCGTCGAGATCAACGTTAAAGGTTGGTGCTTCACGGCGGGGTGGAAGGCGTTGAAACTGTCCGTTTTTTTCATACCTCACACCTTCTTCAACTGTATTTGATTCTTCGGGTTTATCATTCATCATTGGCTGCGGTGGCTGTTCATCCATTGAAGGAACAACTTCTGCAACTGGTGCTTCAACTTTTATTTCAGCAACCGGAGTTTCAATTGCCGTTTCAATCGAAGGTGCATCGGCACTTGAGGGCTTGGGCCGGCGCAAGCGTTTTGGTTTATCATCTTCAGCCGCATGTTTGGTGGTGGCTGCATGTTCAGGAGCAATGGCTTGCTTGTCAAGAATCTTATAGATGAGTTCTTGTTTGCCGAGCTTCTGGTGATTTTCAACTTTTAGTTTCTCAGCAATGTCTTTGAGTTCTGGAACGAGCATATCGTTCAACTGCAAAATGTCATACATAATTTTGTTTTAACAGGATTGTTTGGTAGGAAGAATTTAAATGCAAGAATGCATTAAATGATTAAAACGGTATTTGAAGATTTGAATTAGGAAATAAGAATTTGTACTTCGATAACCTTGCGCTCCGGATGAAGCATAACGATTGGTACGCGGCAAATGTAGGTAAAGTTTTTAAAATGCAAAGATTGATTGATTCTGATATAAAAATATTCATGTAACAACTTCACAATTACTTTTCTACGAATAAAAAATCATTGATTAAAATCCTCACCCCCTGCCCCTCTCCGAAAAAGGAGAGGGGTGGCTGGCGCATCTATTCCAGCAACTGTTTCTTTCTGCTTGTCTGAAATAAAATATAATGTACGTTTGAAGCCATGATCAGTACTAAAAAATATAAGCATGTGTTTTTTGATTTGGACGAAACACTTTGGGATTTTAAGCGCAACTCACTTGAAACACTTCATGAGCTTTTTGTGCAACATCAATTTGAAGAAAGAGGAATTGAAAAGGAAAAATTTTTTGAGCGCTACCATTACCACAATAATATTTACTGGGATCTTTTTAGGAAAGGAGAAGTAAACCGCGAAGAACTGAGAACGGTTCGTTGGATCAATACTTTAAATGAGTTTGATATTGAAGATGCCGCACTTTCAAAAAACCTGAGCGATCAATACTTGCATTTACTTCCTTCCAAAAAAAATCTTTTTGAAGACACCATCGAAATACTTGAATACCTGAAACCAAAATATTCTATTCACATAATTACAAATGGTTTTGAAGAAGTACAGTTAAGAAAAATAGAAATATCGGGCATGGCTCCTTACTTCACTCACATCATCACCTCGGAGCGGGCGTGCAGCGCAAAACCCAATCGCGAAATTTTTCTTTATGCATTTGATGTTACAGGTGCAACTGTGCGCAATAGTATTTTCATTGGCGACAGCATTGACGCTGATATTAAAGGAGCGCAACAAATGGGAATGGATCATGTTCTTTTTAATCCTGAAAGTTTACCGCATCAACAACCGGTGATGATGGAAATTGAATCGCTGATTGAACTTAAATCAATTCTTTAATGCGCTGTTTACAATTGAGCAATTGACAACAAGGCATCAATCCCCACTGCTAACACACAGAATAAGACATATATAAACAGTAAGCCTAACATTTTAAAAAATGTTTTAACTGCAGATTGCTTGTATATATTTTTCATTGCCAGAAAAAGGTAAATGAGAAACAATAGAAATACAATGAGCACCAGTTTTGGAATTGTAACGCAAAAACTTATGACTAAAACAATTGTTAGCAGCAGAAACAGGAATGAATGATAATGCAAAGTGAAAATTGCATGATCAACCAGATAAACTTTTCTTCTTATATAAATCAACTTCAATATCAATGCAAAAACCGGCAGCAGAAAAAACATAAACTTGGGAATGCTGTGAAAAATGTTTTCGAGCCATTTTTTCAAAAACTCATTGGTATCCATTGCGCTTGCTTCAATTCCCTTTCGGGTGAAATATTGACTAAAAATCCCAGGACGTTTTTCGGCAGGTAGTTTATTGATTGAATCATTGTATTCCTCAATAGTAGCAGGTAGATTACCTTGTTTGCCAACATTGTAGTGGATTGTATTATTCTGTTCTGCCTCGGTATCAGTATCAATTTCTTCAACCAACTCTGTTAGGTCGGGGTCTTCATTGATCGATGTCTTTAACGAATCCATGATAATACCCACCTGCTCATTATCATTTTTTTTTATTGAGTCCAAAACATTCCTTAGCGGAATCGCCTGATCCTTTTTTAGGCCGGTGATGTTCTCTACTAAAGTTGGTGCTGCTATAAAAAACAAAAGAAAAAAAACCACGCTCATAAAAATGTAGAGTGAAACCGGTTTCATATAACCCGCCCTGCGGCCTGCGATGTATTCTTTGGTAAGAAAGCCGGGTTTAAAAATCAGTGGAATAATAGTGCGGAAAAATTTGGAATCGAAATGGAAAAAGTCTCCGACAAAATGACCCGCTAATTTCCAGAAGGGTTCGTGAAGGTGCTCATCTTTTTGTCCGCACTTGTAACAATACTTTCCGTTTAAAGCTGTGCCGCAGTTCAAACATTTTTTTTCGGAAGCAGAAGGCAAAAGTTTTTCTTGCACAGGTTTCTTGTATGCTGATCAATGAAAAAAAACAAATCTAAAAATTTTATTCACTAAAAACTTCAATCACCTTTTCCTGTTTCACCATATCATTGAACTTACCGGTGTAACGTGTTGCACGCACAATGTGATTATCGATCCAGTGATAATTTCCGCCGCGGGGTTTTCCAAAAATAATTCCATGGTAGCGGATTTTATTTTCTTTCAGCCATACTTCGGTGATCTCACGTAAGGCTTCTGTTCTTGAGGTAAAGAAAAAAATGGTGTGCCCTTCATCATACCACTTACTAATTGTTTCAATAGCATCGGTAAAAGGTATGCAAGTTTTCATTCTTTCAGGTTCTTCATTGGGAATGTCGTCGGTAATGGTTCCGTCAATATCAATTAAATAATTCTTCGTTCCGGCTGCCAGCACAGGACTTATTGCTTCACCTTTTTTATCATACGCTTTATTAAGGTTATTTACCATATCAGGTTATTGTTGTTGCAAAAGTAGCTGCTTAACTAGTGTGTAAAAATAGAATTGCATTACATCGGTTAAAAAAAAGATTCCATCTTCATTGCCTTAAAAAAATAATATTGAATAAGAAAGAACAATTGCTTTTGCTGGTAATTGCACTGGTACAATTCACAAACATCATGGATTTCATGATCATGATGCCGCTGGGCCCGCAGTTTATGCGAACATTTAATATTACGCCTGCTCAGTTTAGTTTGCTGGTTTCATCATACACTATTTCTGCAGGAATTGTTGGATTTATCTGCTCATTTTTTCTTGATCGTTTCGACCGAAAAAAATTCCTGATGGTAACTTATGCGGGCTTTGCGATTGGCACGCTTGCCTGCGCTCTGTCTTCGGGTTACCATATTTTATTGGCAGCAAGAATTATTACCGGCGTCTTTGGCGGCATTCTGGGTGCGCAGGTTCTTGCAATTGTGGGCGACTCATTTGAATACAGCAGGAGGGCATTTGCGATGAGCTTTGTTTCGGCTGCATTTTCATTTGCCTCTGTTTTCGGGGTGCCTTTCGGTTTATACATGGCAGTCACCTTTTCGTGGCACATGCCTTTTGTCGTAATCTTTGGTTTTGCTGTGGTGGTGCTGTTTCTTATTTACAAATTTGTTCCCGAGTTAAAGTCACATCTGCATGACCGGAGCCATCATAAAACCGGTGCAGCAGTATTTTCTTTGTTTAAAGATGCTAACCTGTTAATGGCATTGCTATTTATGATGTTGCTGGTGCTGGGTCAATTTACCATTGCGCCTTTTATTGCGCCTTACATGGTTTATAATGTTGGATTTACCGAGCATCAACTCACATTTATTTACCTCTTTGGCGGTGCGGCTTCGATTATTACCTCACCTGTTGTTGGAAAGATTGCCGACAAAAAGGGGAAGCTTCAGGTTTTTATTATTGCTGCAGCACTTGCAATTATTCCCTTATATCTAATTACAAATATGATGAGGGGAAGTATTTCCTATGCCTTAATTATTACCACGTTGTTTTTTGTTTTTATAAGCGGAAGAATGTCAATAGCAATGACGATGATTACCGGTACAATTGATTTAAAGAGACGCGGAAGTTTTATGAGTATTAACTCCAGTGTTCAAATGCTTTCTGCAGGTATAGCATCACTTATTTCTGGCGCCATTGTTACCCAACTCCCCTCAAAAGAACTAGTACATTATTCTTACATCGGTTACATTGCGATTATAAGTTCATTGCTTGCAATACTTGTTGCTACAAGGTTAAAAACAGAAAGCAATGTTGATGTGCTTAAATAATTTATTGATCACTAAAGAACCAAAAGTGTTTTATTATGGCAAAAGATCCATTTGTTGCATACGCACAAAAAACTTATTCCGGCGAAGAAATGCTTGTGCGAAGCAAATCGTTTTATGCATTTATGAATGAAAGAAGAACAGTTCGTGAATTTGCCGATCGTGCTGTTTCAAAAGAGGTGATGGAAAATATTTTGATGGCTGCTTCAACTGCGCCAAGTGGTGCGCACAAGCAACCGTGGACTTTTTGTTTGGTGGGCAATGCAGCAATAAAAAAACAAATCCGCATGGAGGCAGAGAAAGAAGAATTTGAAAGTTATAGCGGCAGAATGAGTGAAGAATGGCTCGAAGATCTTGCGCCGCTGCAAACCGATTGGAAAAAACCATTTCTTGAAATTGCTCCGTGGCTCATTGTGGTTTTCAAAAGAGCTTTTGAAGAAGTGAATGGAAAGAAGAGGCAGAATTATTATGTGCAGGAATCGGTAGGTATTGCTTGCGGAATTATGATTGCCGCCATTCACAATGCCGGATTGTGCGCACTCACCCACACACCCAGCCCGATGAATTTTTTGACTAAAGTTTTAAGCCGCCCCGATAATGAAAGACCTTTTTTGTTGATACCTGTAGGATATGCAGCAGCGAATGTGATGGTGCCAGATTTAAAAAGAAAATCTTTGAAGGAAGTGATGGTAGCCTATGAGTAAAATTATTTTAAGCGCGATATTTTCGAAACTCCGAAGGAGTTTTTTTTCCTCCGGTGGAGTTAATGCTTGTTGTTATAATGATGTTGTTTTTATTTCGGTTAGTGAAGCCAAAGGCCAATAAAAAAATATATTTGCACCGCTGAATCAAATTCCCGGTTCTCCAATGAAAATATACAGAACACTTCTCTTCTACAAATACGTTCACATCGAAAATGCCGAGCAATATGCAGCGCAGCATCTTAAACTCTGTATCAAAATTGGATTGAAAGGAAGAGTGCTTGTTGCTGATGAAGGAATTAACGGAACTGTTTCGGGAACCATTGAACAAACAAAACAATACATCAATCATCTCCATGCCGATCCGCTTTTCAGTGATATGATTTTTAAAATTGATGAAGAAGAAAAAAACTCATTCGCCAAAATGCATGTGCGTTACAAAAAAGAGATTGTGCGATTTGGTATTGAGCAAGTGAATGTGTGGGAACATGCAGGGAAATATTTGGAACCCGAAGAGTGGATGAAAGTTAAAGACAATCCCAATGTGGTAGTTATTGATTTTAGAAATGAAGTAGAGTGGGAAGTAGGTAAATTCAAGAACGCAGTCACATTACCCATCACACATTTTCGTGAAGTGCCACATCATCTTCACGAACTGGAAAAGTATAAAGACAAAAAAGTTTTGGCTTATTGCACCGGCGGTATCCGCTGCGAAAAGGCAACAGCATTCTTAATTGAAAAAGGGTTTAAAGAAGTTTATCATTTGCACGGCGGCATTATTGAGTATGGAAAAAAAGTTGGAGGAAAAGATTTTGATGGCAAGTGCTATGTGTTTGATAACAGAATTACTGTGGATGTCAACTCTGTAAACCCTCAAACAATTTCGCATTGTTATGTATGCGGCAAACCATCATCGCGATTTATCAATTGTGCTAATGATGAATGCAACCGCCATTTTATTTTGTGCGAAGATTGCGGCTGGAAAATGGAAGGTAGCTGCAGCGATGAATGCAAACATCAACCCGATAACAGAAAATATGACGGCACTGGTTTTTATCAGAAGCGAATAAAAGTTGAACACGGATGACACAGATTAAACGGATAAAAAAAAATTTAGTGTAAAGTCAGTTACATCCCTGTCATCGGTGTTCAACTAATAAGTTTCACTTAATCCAATATCTTGCAGCCGTAATAACTCTATGTCACAACCAATTTTTGATCAGGCAAATGCAATGATGAGTGAAATTGAATCTGTTTCAATTGCAGATGCTGCTGCATTGGAGCAATTCCGCATTCGTTTTCTCGGGAGCAAGAACCTCATCAAAGATTTGATGGGGGAAATGAAAAATATTCCCAATGAAAAGAAAAAAGAATTCGGGCAGGTAGTAAATGCATTAAAGCAAAAAGCTGAAGAGAAATTCAATTCACTAAAAGAACAACTCACTTCAACCACTTCCTCTTCCAATCAAAATATTGATCTCACAATGCCGGGTGATCCGGTTCAACTGGGTTCACGCCATCCTGTTTCTATTGTGAGAAAACAGATTATTGATATTTTTTCACGTATTGGTTTTGTAGTTGCCGAAGGGCCCGAGATTGAAAGTGAGTGGTACAATTTTACTGCGCTCAACATTCCGCAAGATCACCCTGCGCGCGATATGACGGATACTTATTACCTACAAACAAATCCCGAAATTGTTTTGCGTTCCCAAACAAGCAACGTGCAGATTCGCACCATGGAAAATCAAAAACCTCCCATAAGAATTATTGCACCTGGCAGAGTTTATAGAAATGAAACCATCACCTACAAGTCGCACGTTTTCTTTCATCAGGTGGAAGGATTGTATGTAGATAAAAATGTTTCCTTCGCCGATCTTAAGCAAACGATCGAGTATTTTATCCATGAATTTTTTGGTGCCGACTATGAATACAGAATGCGCCCTTCTTATTTTCCTTTCACCGAAACATCGGCAGAAGTTGACATTAGAAAAAAAGGAACCACAAGATGGATGGAAATTCTTGGTTGCGGCATGGTGCATCCGCAGGTTTTAAAAAACTGCAACATTGATCCCGAAATTTATAGCGGCTATGCATGGGGAATGGGAATCGAAAGACCTACACTTTTAAAATATGGCATCACCGACATCAGAATCCTTTATGAAAATGATTTGAGGTTTTTGCAGCAGTTTGAAAATGTTTGGTGAGAAAAATTATTGCGCCTTTTAATTTGGATAAGAAGATGAATCAAATATTCCAAATCATTTGAATGAGACTTATCGAGCAATATGAAATTGAAATTCCTGAAGAAAAAATCGTAAGTTATTTGCTGTCGTCAACACATCGAATTGGAAATCATAAGGCGGAATTTTTTAGTAAAATTGGTTACAGTCAAACAAACTGGAAGGAGTTTAACAATGCGATAATTATTCTTGTTGATAATTGTGATGCGCAATTGCAAAAACAAAATCATTTCTGAAAAATATTTCGGATGGAGGGAACAATCAAAACGCCATTGAGCAAAGACTTCGACCTGCGAACCGCATGGATGGTAAAAACAAACAGACGTTTCATTAAAGCTTATCCAATCTAAAACATAACTTTACACTCATGTTAAAGGAATTAGATACTATCGTACTTACTGTAGATTTACCTCAGCACCATCTTACTTCGGGTGACCTTGGTGCAATTGTATTTGTTTACAATAATGGTGAAGCTTATGAAGTGGAATTTGTAGCTACTGATGGTTCTACCTTAGCAGTTGAAACTTTATACCCGCAACAATTGCGTCATGCTTCAGAGCGAAAGGAAATTCCGCACGTAAGAGAAGTAGCCTGATTTTACAGCACCACTTTCCTCAACGCATCCACAAAAGCTTTTCTCCCCTTGTAATCAACTTTTAATTCTGCCAGCATTGGCTGCACTACTTCTTTTCCGTCTTTTATAGAAAGCATTTTATAGATCGCCTCGGTAATTTTCGTGTAAGCTTCATTGCCCATATATTTTTCGGCAAACCGCCTAATGGCTTTGCGGTAAACTACAAGCAACTCATGGGGATATTTATCACTCAGTTTATGACTATGCTCCTCTACAAAATCAAGGTTCGTGTTTTTTTGCAGCAGCAATAAAAGTTTTTCCCATTCTTCTTCCATCGTGTAAATTCTTGCTGTGGCATGTATTCCTTTGTTGTAAAATGATGGGTCTTTTCTAATAAATTGAATTACTCGATCAATCTGCTGTTTCCATTTTGAAGATTCATATTGCTGCTTCAACAAAAAATAATATTTGAATTCGAAATCTGAACTAAAAAATAATTGAAGCGCAAGATTCCTAATCACCTTTTTATCATTTTCTTTTTCTGCAATTTCTAAAAGCAATTGATCCCATTCGCTGCTCACACTCAATCTTCCACTGTGTTCTTCCAATTGCTTTCCTTCATTAATCAACTCTTTCGCATTAGTGATCTTGTTATCATTCAAATATTGTTTAGTCAGTTTGAGCCGAAAAAACTTAAAGCGAACATTTGATTGAACGAGACGATGTGCTTCGTTAACCCGATTCATTTTCTCCAGCACACTCCATTTTGCTATCAGCAATTGTTCTTCATCCTGTTGATCCAATGATTCACCTGTGCGCTCAATAATAATTTCTTTTACCGCAGCAAGCATTTTTATTACTGCAGAAAACTGTTCTTCATCAGTAGTTGATTCTAAGATTGCATTCAGCCAATGTTCTTTTACTGCGTGAGTAAAGTGAAATGAAAATTGCGGCACCTCATCTATAAGGAGTTGAAAAATCTTCTCCTTTAAATCGTATCCCGCTTCCGATTTCATAATTGAAGCAAGTAGTTTGAAAGCGGTTTGTACTGATTTGTTAAATGAAAAAAAATTCTTTTCTCCCCTCAGTTTTCCCCATTTACTTTCATTGATAAAAGCTGAAGCAATATAAAATGCATCGAGAAAATCTTTTGCTTCAATCATCCTCGCTGCTTTTTCAGTTAGTTGATTAAGCGCAGTTTCAACATTGAAATTTGAATTCACTTTTGATGCTTGCAATAAACTGCGAATGAGCACTGCATATTTTTCGTTGCCTGCAAGTGATGATGATTCGGCAAACCGGATAATAAACTGATGCAGAAAAAATTCATCATTTGCTGCAATCACTTCCATAAATTCTTTCAATGAAATAGCCGGCAGCTTATGAAGCAGCAATGAAAATATTTCTTCGGGTAATTTTTGGATTGTGTGCTTCATCGGAAATAACAAATCAAACTGATCAAGATAGGTATTTCCCTGAATTCGACAATATATGTGCTGAAAAAGCGGGCAATTGGGATCAGAATGAATGAAACCTGTCTGCTTTGAATATAGGCCTTCAAATTAGAGTGTACTCAAGGAATATTAATTGACAAATTATCAACTTGGTTTGAAAAACTAATTTATTCGATATCCGAGAATAAGTTTGATTTTCTCGGGTGTGTAAACGAGATAGTTTTTATTTCTCAAAGCAGTGCCATTCAAGTCAATTCCAAATAAGCCAATTACATAAAATTTTATTCCTGAATATCCGATTGAATTTCGGGAAATCAGTTTAGGAGCAATTGCGGAAACAACATTAAAAATATTAAGCGAATCATTTTTCGATTGTTCTATACTGAATCCGATACCCGGGAATAAAGATGCACTGA
>JAJAYG010000280.1 GCA_026786335.1 Chitinophagales bacterium
ATCTTAATCCCGGCTGATCGGATAATGAAAGCAACTCCACCGGAAAAGATTGTGCATTCCATGCCACGCCGGTTTTTAAAACACGATCCTGAATTTTCGGGTTATCACTTCCTGCTTTTGCAATCCCACTCAGGTCACCTTTAATGTCCATCATCAAAACAGGGACTCCATTGGCAGAGAGTTCTTCGGCAATCACTTGCAGCGATTTTGTTTTTCCCGTTCCTGTTGCACCCGCAATCAAACCGTGGCGGTTCATCATCTTCAATGGGATTTTTATAAGGTGATTGGTTTGCACTTCGCCATCAACCATTCCAGCACCTAACGTAATTGCAACGCCATCATAAGAGTAGGAAGCATCGAGTTGCGAGTTGAATAAATTTTTATCTGCCATAAATTCTATTTGATGCAAAGTAAAAGAATGTTCAATCTAAATCTGAGTGAAAGTTTTTTACCCCTAACCCCAAAAGGAGAACTCCATTTCCAACCTAAGAATCTTCGTCCCCCCTTTAGGGGTCAGGGGTAATAATGAAATGTAACATTTAACATTCCGCAGCACTACGCTTCGCAAGCGTTAACTTTGCACCATGAGTGTAGATGGTAAAAGAAATTTTAGAGAGTTAACAAGAGAAGAAATCACACTGTGGTTGAAGGCGCACGATGAAAAATCTTTTCGATCAAAGCAGGTGTATGAATGGCTTTGGCAAAAAGGTGCCGGTTCATTTGATGCCATGTCGAATCTTTCAAAGCCATTGCGTGAATCACTGAACGAAAATTTTTACATCAACTCACTCACGATTGATGCAAAGCAGCAGAGTAAAGATGGTACTGCTAAAATTCGCTTTAAAACTTTTGATGGCCATTTTATTGAAGGCGTTTTAATTCCTGCAACCGATCGCGTTACTGCTTGCGTATCATCACAAATCGGTTGTTCACTCACCTGTACTTTTTGTGCAACAGGAAGAATGGGAAGAACAAGAAATTTAAACTTCGATGAAATTTTTGATCAGGTTGTTTTGCTCAATTTAGAAAGCGAAAAGCAAAACGGAAGGCGACTCACCAACATTGTTTTTATGGGAATGGGTGAGCCGCTGCTCAACTATGCCGAGATGATGAAGTCAATAGAAAAAATTACCTCGCCTAAATCATTGGCTTTTTCTCCCCGGAGAATTACAGTATCCACTGCCGGCATTGCCAAGATGATTAAGAAATTGGGTGATGATGATGTAAGAATACGCCTTGCACTTTCACTGCATGCAGCAGATGATAAAAAGCGAAATGAAATAATGCCCATCAACGAACAGAATAATTTAGATGCGCTCATGGATGCCATGGATTATTTCTACAATAAAACTTTCAACCGCATTTCATTCGAATACATTCTCTTCGATAAATTCAATGATCAGGTAGAAGATGCAAGAAAATTAGTGGAACTGTGCAAGCGTGTTCCTGCTAGAGTAAATTTGATTGAATACAATAAGGTGGAAGGAATTCCTTTCCAGAAATCAAAAGCCGACCGCATTCAATTTTTCTCCGACTACTTAAATAACCACGGCGTAACTGCAACTCTTAGAAGAAGCAGAGGAAAAGATATTGATGCTGCATGCGGGCAGTTGGCGAATAAATAAGTTTTGAGTTTTGAGATGCTACTTAATAAGCAAATACCCTTTTTGTTTATTCTGAATTTGATTGCTTTTTAAATTCACTTGAAAATATCGCTGCAATTTTTAAATTTGTAAAAGCATAGATGATTTTTTAAAAAATTTTACTTGATAAAAATCATGGGTTGTTTTTTTTAATTAATTTATTCTTAACTAATGGAATCAAATTAATTAAGAATTGAATTTTAAGATCAAAAGGTTTTTAATAAGATCAGACAAAGCTTATTGTACAAAGAGAATAAACCACTCTCTTTAGTTTTTTATTATTAATTCTTAAGAAAAAAAATAATTTTGAAAATAAAAACTTGAAATCTTATGAAACTATTCATCTTCTTTTTTACACTCCTTTCAACGATTTGTTTAGTGAGTTATGCAGACACTTGGATTCAGAAAAATGACTTCAGTGGTTATGGCAGATCTGATGCAGCTTCTTTTATAATTAATGGTAAAGGATATGTAGGTACAGGAGGCGTACCTACAAACGAAACTTATGCAAAAGATATTTGGGAATACGAGCCGAGTACTGATTCATGGACACAAAAAGCTGATATTCCTGTTGGGAGAACCGAAGCAGTAGGATTTTCAATAGGCAGTAAAGGTTATATTGGTACTGGTCAAGTTTGAAGCTATGGCTTTCTAAATGATTTTTGGGAATATGATCCATTGCTTAATTCTTGGTTGCAAAAAGCTGATTTCCCCGGCGGAAAGAGATTTCATGCTGTTGGTTTTTCTATCTGACAAAAGGGCTACATTAGTACAGGTGCTGCTTATAATAATGCAAAAAAAGACTTTTGGGAATATGATCCATTATCTAATGTGTGGACAAAAAAAGCAGATTTCTTAGGTAAAAGATATTTGGCAGTTGGATTTAGCATTGTCGAAAAGGGATACATTGGAACAGGAAGTGATGGGTTTATGCCCTATAATGATTTCTACGAGTATAATCCTAACACAAATTCATGGACTCAAAAGGCAAATTTTGGCGGTGATTCCAGAGAAAATGCAATTGGCTTTTCGATTGGCCGTAAAGGATATGTGGGCATTGGTAACGATTTCTATAATCCCCTCAAACAAGATTTCTGGGAATATGATGCTCTAACTAATCTTTGGTCACAGAAGGCAAATTATGGAGGTGGTCCAACAACCTATGCCATTGGATTTTCAATTGGGAATAAGGGATACATTGGTTTAGGAGGCGACACTCTTGGTAATCCATTCAGAAAGGATTTTTATGAATACACACCCGATTGCGATAGTATTTATGCATACTCAGATGCAGATGGTGATGGGTATGGTAATGCTAATAGCAACGCATTAATTTGCGATTCTCTTTTGCCAAATGGCTACGTTTACGATAACACAGATTGCAATGATGCAAATGCAAACATTAACCCCAATGCATCCGAAGTTTGTGCTAACGGTATTGATGATAATTGTGACGGAGCAATTGATGAAAACTGTTGCAATATCCCAGTAGGTCTTACCACAACTAACCTCACTTCAACAAGTGCTCAATTGAACTGGAATACAGTTGCAAGTGCTACTAAATATAAAGTTCAATACAAGCGGGATTCTACCGGCACAGCGTGGACAACCGTAACCATCACTGCCCCCACAACTACTTATACCGTTACAGGTCTGCTTGCTAACAGCAAATACAAATGGAAAGTAAGGAGTGTTTGCGGTAGTGTGAAATCTGCTTTTTCTTCGGTGATAAAATTCACCACATTGTTGCGGCTTGGTGAAGAATCAGTTCAGCAAAAATCACTTATGGTTTACCCGAACCCAATAATAACTACAAGCACCATCTCATTTTTTCTCAATGAAAAATCTAATATCAATATTGAACTTCTTGATTTAACAGGGAGAAAAATAAAAACATTGGTTGATGATTATTTGGAAGAAGGCAATCATCAGCTTGTTTTTAATCGTAAACAACTTGAGGCAGGAATTTATTTTTTAAAAGCAAAAATAAATAATGAAACAAGTATGATGAAAATTGTGATAGAATAATTCTAAACGAAATCATTTTTCTAAAATGAAAAATTCAATCTTATGAAATCAATTAATTTATTTATTCGCCGAAGCGTTAGTGTAGGTGGACTTTTCATGTTGCTGTTTGCGGTAAATTTTAATATTGCCGCACAAAATTTTGAATCATCTCAACTGACTTCAAATACATTTGTTGCCTCTTGTTTTATCAATGATAATGAAGGTTGGCTTGCGGATAATAAAGCCATGCTCTGGCATACAATAAATGCAGGTGAAACATGGGACTCAATTTCAATTGAAAAGTATTTTTTGAAATTAGATTTCACAGATGCTCTTAATGGTTTCGCACTCGCAACAAATGCTGCTTATAAAACAAGTGACGGAGGTCATACATGGATAACATTAACACTTCCCGGAACTATTGGAAATGCACTTTACTTTTTGAATAACGACATCGGTTTAATTAGTGGCACTCAAGGCAGTTACAGAACTACTAATGGAGGCACAACCTGGTCAACTGTTTCAACAGATAATGCTTCTTTTACCGACTATTACTTTATGAATGCGACCGTAGGAATTGCAACAGCAAATGATGATGAACTTTACAAAAGCATTTGGAGAACAACAGATGGCGGTTTAACATGGAGCAATGTTTTTAATGAACCCAATTACATTATGAATGCTATTTGGTTCAACAATGAAAATACAGGGTGGGCAGCAGGTTATTACGATCAGATTGGATTAGGACGTGAACCTGAAATCATTCACACTACCGATGGTGGATTAACATGGCAAAGTGTTTATCGCAATCCTGCAATTGTTAGCAAGGGTGAAAGTTTAATGGACATTCGTTTCAGAAATACGTTGGAAGGATTTGCAATTTCAAATTATTCTGAGAGCGTTTATACTACAGATGGTGGATTAACATGGAATCTCATTTATGAAAATCAAATTCCAGGATTTCCACTCCCACAAGGTATTTATAAATCACTTGATGGAAATAATGAGATGTATCTTTCAGGGAAGCTGGGATATGTAGTTAAATGGAAATAGCTCGAATTAAAATACTGTTGTTATAGAAAACTAAAATGCAGCATGTCTTTTTTCTTCTTCGATAATTCTATTTGTAAGAGCATTTAATGATAAATTACGAGTTAAAGAATTCTTCTTCAGTCATTTTAAGAGGTTGTAATTTAAACTATGCTAAGGTTAATAATAGTCATCATGGAACATGAAAACAGGCACAACTAAGAGTCGCAGAAGGACTAAACACTCGAACTACTACTCCATCAAAGCACATTCAGCAATTGCTCCTTAATCTTTTCCAGGTCATCTTTCATCTGCACAATAAATTTTTGAATTGCGGCATGGTTCGCTTTTGAGCCGAGTGTATTTATTTCTCTTCCCATCTCCTGCGATATAAAAGCAAGCCGGCGACCATTCGAAGTTTTATCTTCCAAAGTTTTTAAAAAGAAATCGCAGTGGCTTCTTAGTCTTACTTTTTCCTCTGTGAAATCAAGGCGCTCGATGTAATAAATTAATTCCTGTTCAAACCGGTTTTTATCATAACCGTCTTTCGATATCAGTTCATGTAGTTGAGTTTGCAAACGTGTTCTTATCATTTCTCTTCTTTCCCCTTCAAACTGCTCTGCCTCAATTAACAGATCATAAAGTTGTGTAACATGTTCACGCAGGGCAGTTTCCAATTGCAAGCCCTCGCGGTTACGGAATTGAAGCATGTCATTGATGGCAGCATCTAAAGTTTCAAGAATCACCTTCCATTCATTATCGCTCAAATCACTTTTTGCTGAAGTCATTACTTCGGGAATTTGCATGATGATGGGGAGCAGATCACTCTTCTTAGTTCCCAATTCCTTCGCAAGTGATTTCAGTTCACTAAAATATTTTTTTGCCACCTCTTTGTTGATCGAGACTTTTGATTCTTCACCATTGCCCATTGAAATGGAAACATCCACCTTGCCGCGCTGCAATTTTTCAGTCAATAAAATTCTTATCTCATTCTCTTTATTCCGCAATGAAGACGAGAGGCGGAGATTCAAATCAAAGAACTTGCTGTTGAGTGAACGCACTTCAACCTTAATTGATTTTCCATCTTGCATTGTTTCGGCCTTGCCGAATCCCGTCATTGATTGAATCATGCTGTTTAAAATTTTTGTGAAGATAAGCGGTTATACTTTCGAAGAAGGCAGCTATAAACTTTGAATTGATTTCACTTACTGCTTATTCAGCGGATTCAATTGATTGAATTTTTCTTTTAGTGAATTGGTAAAAGAATTTTTAGCACTCACTAAATAAACACCAACGAAAATTAAAACTGTTGCAATTATTTTTATCATTGGATATTGATCGCGGTTAAGTAAAAGTGCGATCATGGTAGCAAGTGCCGGTTGCAGATAAATGTAAATGCCCACGAGTGAAGGTGTTGCGCTTTTTAATGCGATGTTGCTGAGCAGGTAAGCAAAGAAGGTAGTGAAGATGACAATGAATGCAAGCTCCCACCAGATGTGAGTAGGAAAAGTATTCCATTGTATGATGGAAAATTCCTTCCATCCAACAGGTAAAACCAACAGCCAACCAAAAATAAATACCCACGATACAATGGTGATGGGGTGGTATTTTTTAAACAGCGGTTTTACAATTACCAGATAGATTGCATAAGAGGCCGCATTGATTAAAATATAAATGTCACCCATGGTTTGCCCGCTGCCTCGGGTAATTTTATTACCTGAAAGCACAACTAACACTGCACCTGCAGCACCGCACATAACTCCCACAATTTTTAACCATGTAATTTTTTCATCATGAAAAAAACCCGACAGAACCAAAACAAGAATGGGAGTAGTGGTCATGATCAAAGCAGCATTAATCGGGGTGGTGATTGATAATCCCTTAAAGAAAAAAAGTTGATTGATGGCAATACCGAATATGCCGCAGAGTATAAGTAAACCAAAATCTTTGCGCTCCACTTTTTCTCTGATGAATATTCTGGAGAAAAGAAAAAACATAAAACCTGCAACTGTAACTCTGATTACAATGGCACCGAATGGCTCAATGTAAAATGGCACCACATCTTTTGAGATGGTAAAGCTGAGCGCATAAATTAAATTCGCAAGAAAAAGAAAAAGGTGGGTGCGGAAACGTGTACTCATTTATTGATGGCAAACCTACAAGAAATTATTTTCGGTTGTGATGATATCAAAACCACCGTCAGGGTTGAAAAAACCGCTGACGGGGTTTCTTAGCCAAACGCAACTTCAGTTTATTTGTGTTGCTTTGTTACAGAAACAATCGGTTATCATTCAGCTTAAAAAATTTAATTTGCAACTATGAAAACACTTTCACTCATTACATTAACTCTTATTACAGTTTTCATTTCTGAAATAGTTTTTGCAAAAACATATTACGTTGCAACAACCGGTAGCGATTTAAACAACGGAACTTCAGTCTCTACTCCATGGAAAACAATTCAGAAAGCTTCGAACACTGCGGGCGCAGGCAGTACGATTAATATTTTGGGCGGAACGTATTTTGAAAAAATCAGCATCAACAAATCGGGCAATGCAACAAAGGGCTTTATCACTTACCAGAATTACAACAATGAAGTTGTAATTATAGATGCCACTAATATTTCAGGTAACAGCGATAATATTTTTTACCTCTACAATAAAAATTACATACGCATACAAGGATTGCAATTGCAAAATTGCGTGGTGCCCAATAACCACGATGGAGCAGGAGTTTTTATTGAAGGAAAAGGTGATCACATCGAAATACTCAATTGCAAAATTCACGACATCACAGGAGACAATGCAATGGGAATCACAGTTTATGGAACCAACAAAATTATTTCAGTTTCAAATTTGATTATTGATGGAAATGAAATTTATGATTGCGAACCTGCACCAAGTGAAACACTCACACTTAACGGAAACGTGCGGCTGTTTCAAATCACCAACAATCTGATACACGATGTAAACAACATAGGCATTGACATGATTGGCGGTGAAGGCACCTGCCCAAATGCTGCAAATGATAATGCACGCAATGGAATTTGTGCGGGCAATGAAGTGTATAATGCACGCTCAATTTACGGTGGTGGTTATGCAGGCGGAATTTACATTGATGGCGGCGACAGTATTGTGATGGAAAGAAATTTAATTCACGATTGTGATCTGGGAATTGAAGTAGGATGCGAAAACAAAAATACTGTTGCAACACAAAACATTATTCGCAACAACATCATTTACCAGAATGATAAACGCGGCCTTAGTTTTGGCGGCTACGATTATCCCAACACCGGCAAAGTGGAGAACTGCAAATTTTACAACAACACTTGTTACAACAATGATATTCTTGATGTGGGTGAAGGCGAATTGTACATTGAGTATGCAAACAATTGCGAAGTAAAGAATAATATTTTCAGAGGTAATGGAAACAGTTACCTCATGAATTTTTATGTAACAGGCACCAACGGAAATTCTTTCGACTACAATTGCTGGAGTGTAACCACAGGCAATGCAAGATTCGTTTACAACAATGTTCTCTACCTCACTTATGCAGCATATCTCACAGGTTCATTGCAAGATGTTCATTCAATAAATACCGATCCGCTTTTTGTGGATGTTGTAAATAATAATTTTCACCTCAATACTTCATCTCTTTGCAAAGATGCAGGTGATCCTGCTTACATTCCATCTGCAGGTGAGTTGGATTATTATGCAGGTAGCAGATTGTTCAACTCGCGAATTGATATGGGTGCCAGTGAGTTTGGGAATGGAATGAAAGCAGCAGATAATATCTTTAATGCGGATCAATTAAAAATTTACCCTTCCATTGCAACTAATGATATTCATGTAATTATTCAATCAGAAAAATATCAACTAGCGGAACTATTTTTTGTTGATGCATCCGGCAAAATCAGAAAAACAATTTTAGTTGAATTGAAGGAAGGAGAAAATAGAATCAACGCTGATGTTTCTGAGTTGGAGAATGGAATTTATTTGTGCGAAGTCATTAAAAATGATTTAAAGAACACTTCAAAATTTATGATCTCGAGGTGAAAGGTAATCCGGAATCAAAAATCCTTGTCATCCTGAGTTTATCGAAGGGTGCAATCCTAAAAATCCATCCCCAGCGAAAAAGCCCAAATAGGTTTTTTCTTTTCACCACTGTCAACACCCCATGCATAATCTACTCTTAGAAAGTAGCCAAGCAGTGTTGTTCTTCCACCAAACCCATAACCATAAACCAATGGCTCACGGAAATAATTTACATGCACTTCAACCGGCCCTTGTACTACTTCGAGTGAGTTGAAAGGGTTGTTTTTATCATAGGGCGAAACACCTTGCCATGCGCTACCTGCATCGGCAAATGTTGTAAGCTGAAAATTCCTGATCAGCTCAGATCTAATGGGAACATTGAGCAGATATGAAAAAATCGGGAAGCGCAATTCAGTATTTATCAATGCATAAGAATTTCCATTGCGAATATTTTGATCGAAGCCGCGAATGCTGGTGGCTAAAGATTGAAAGGCATAGCCGGCATTAAAATCAACCGGTGTGTTAGTGTTAAAATTCGGGAACAAATTATTTTCGGTGCTGCCCAAATAGTAAACAACTTTTTGATCACCAAAAGAAGTAGCAGCATTAAAACGTGTTGCCCAAATAAAATTGCGGCTGATTTTAAAATAGTATCTGGCATCAACACCTGCTGCAAACAGGTAAGTATTTTTATTATCAACCTGGCGTGATGCATCTACATAAAATTTATAACGCAAGCCATCATAAATATTCGTTTGCACTTTTAAGGTGTTGTCAAAAACATATTCAAGCCTTGCCGAAATCCATTCATCATTGGTTTGATCGAGGCCCAAACTAAAACTATCGGTAGCTAAAAAATTTGTTCTGTCACTGCGCAATGTCAAGCTGCCGCGTATGCTTCTTAAAAAGTCGAATGGATATTTTAAAGTTGCATCAGCCACATACGTTCTGATTTTGGCATTCACCGGTAAATACCAGTTTGGATTAAAATCATAAGCCACGGTAACCGATTTTCTGTACACCGTAAACTTTTTATCGAGGCGGTGTTTCAGATTTTCATACGTCATAAAATATTCGGTGCCGTTGAATTGTGTAGGGAAACGAAAACCACCAGTGATGCGGTAATCTTCCATTACATCAGTCATGCTCACATTAAAGAAAACATTTAAATCGGGGTTGTCGAAAACGCCGCCGAAATTATTAAATGGCTGATAGCGTGTAACAATTAAACTGTTATCAAGCTGGGTAACCACATTGGCAGTAGAAAATTTTACCGAGTAAGGGAGTATTCTTGAAAATCGAAATGGCGGATTTTTTTTCGCAGCAGTTCTTGTTGAGTCAGGTAGAATTGGATTGGAGTTCAATGAAAATTCACTCTGGAAAAAATAATTGCCGGCAGCTTTTGCAGAATCTGTTTTAACTACATCATCTTTTTTCGCCGGTTCAATTTTCTTATCCGGTGGTGTAACTTTTATGGTTGATGACTGATAATATTTCTCATACATCTTGCTTGCATACTCTGTTAATGCCGGCTCAATAAAAGTTGAATCATCAATTTCCTGCGGTGCTTTTACCAATGAGATTTCATATTTCTTATTGTGTTGCATCAGTTGCGAAATTTTTCCTGCGCGCAAGGCAACATCCTGTTCTATAATTGAGCGCGTGTAATTTGAATAAGGGAAAAGAAGCGCACTGTCTCTGTACACTGCGATTTTTTGTGTGGAGTCAAGTGATAATTTATTTGCAGCAACCAATGAGTCAACATTGTATTTCGGATTCACCACCAATGAATCGGTGAAGAAATAGTAATGATCGAAATGATCAAACACACTATCAATATAACCAATGTAGCGGTTGTTGATACCGCTTTGATCACTGAGGAAACTAAAATATTCTTTGTTGAATGAAGCAGGAAAATTTTCATTCGCAAACGGTGTATCGGTAACTCTTAAAACAGATTTTGTTTTCTTCTTTGTGTTGTAGAAAAATAAATTGTAATTACCAATCGGTCTGGTAGTATCGGCATTTAAATTTCGCAAAGTATCGGTCAGCCGGTTGCTTACAAACAGAATCCCCTGGCGCGTTGGAAGTTTAACAAAAGCGGGATTCAGATCATCCCAATAATCATTCGTGATTTGTTCCAGCTTTGATGAGCGCATGTTGAAAAGGTAAATATCACTCTGCCCTTTGTTCTCTGCCGAGATCACCAGCGTATTTGCATCGCTGAAGTTGATTGAAAATATTTTCTGAAAACTAAGGATGTCGCGTTTTTCTTTTTTTCCTTTCTCAACATCATAAGTGATCAGCCGCATTTTATTTCTTCTCCAATACATGATGGCAAGCTGATCGCCTGTTGGTGTAAAAGCCAATTGCGGCTGCATGTAATCAATCGGCTGTGTAATGTTTTTGAAACCGCCTTTGGTGATGGTTTTATTTTTTCCTGTTTCTAAATTCTTAAAACAGATTTTGTATTTGCCGATCTTGTTTTTTACAAATGCCATGTTAGTTGCATCATTACTGATGCGCACTTCTTCAATCGTTTGTTGCGGTCTTGTTTTTACAGGAATCAAATCTCGCTCATCAGGCATGTTTCTTCCTGCTGCTTCGGCAGTGTAAAGCGCTGTATTATATTCTTTCCACTCCTTAATAAAGTCATTCACCGATTTGTTGAACACAAAACTAAAACCGCTCTCCATACTGCGGTTGATGCGAATGAGATAAAGCAAATTAGGAATGGCGGGCTCACCGTTTTTCATTGCGATGTAATGAAAAATGGCATGCCCTGCAAAGCGTGCATCGGCGCCGGTTAGTTTATTTACTTTGTTGTACTTGCCGCTTAAGATGGCATCGCGCAAAATATTATCATCCTCAGTACTCCACGATTTTCCGATGTAAGATGTAAGTCCTTCTTTAAACCACATGGGGAGTTTCAGCAGCACAGCATTCTGCACCGTTTCACCAAAGCTGCCGCCGAAGAGCATGTTCTGCAAAAATATTCCTGCAATGCCGGTGCGTATTTGCTCCTGCAAATGCTGGTGATTGCCATCGAAATAGATGAACATTTTGTTACCAATAATTTTAGTAAGCCCGCCGGTGTTGTTGAGATCAACGCCATAACCAATGTTGGTTTGCTTAAGATCATCGAGATTGTTGTACACTAAAATTTCGATGCGGTCATTCATTCTGAATTCGAGTTGCTGCTCGATCTGGTTCATCTCTTTTGTTCCATCAACAATGGTGAATTTACCAATGTCCTGCCCGCCGAGATAGAAGTAAACAATAAAGCGGTCGTTCTCAAAATAGCTCCACACAAAATCTTTGTACTGCACACGGTTTTGCCCGAAGAGTTGTTCAGGTGTTTGACCTTGCCCGAAAACTTTCGCAACACATATTGTAACCATCAATAAAATAATCTTACACCTCCGCACCATCATACAATATTAAAAGATGAGTTTCGAAATTAAAACTTTTATGGTAACGGAAATAAAAAAGTTGAGAGGTTAACAATTCAATGACTCTTATGTGAGTTCTAATTCATGTTCCAAGAAATAAGATAATTGCTACAAGAGAACCTTCGATGAGTTTAGCTTATATCTTATTTATCTGTGCTTACTCTGTCATGCTGAGGAACGAAGCATCTATTTTAGCTTTATCAGATGCTTCTTTTTTCAGCATGACAGAAAATAAAAAACGAATCAATCCAGCCGGACCCACATCGAGCCAGAGAGGGTCTCGCCGGGTTGGAGAATGGTTAGGCCTTCGCCGTTGTTAAAGGCATCGACATTGGCTGTCAGAGGCTCAATGGCGATGCTATCACGATTGGATGGCGTATAGCAAACTAAATAATTCAGCTTGCCGGGGCCGGTTTGCTGACCCACGATGAGCCGGACACCCGTATTGCGGGAAGCCAGTACAGTTTCAGCATATGTATTACCAATGCCAGTGG
>JAJAYG010000281.1 GCA_026786335.1 Chitinophagales bacterium
ACACAATATAAAGATCGGTTCCTTCGTGCGGATTATATCTGAAACGTAAGTTGCTGCTGATAGAATGATTGAGATCATCATACTGTGTGTAAAGTTTGAATGAGAGTTTGGTTGAGATCAAATACGAAAACCTGAAACGAATAAGATTTGTTTTATAAAGCGTAAATGAATTGATCGAGATACGTATCAAATGCAATGTGATTGTATTCATAAGTAAGCCCTATACTAAAATGTTTGTTGATGTTGTAATGAACATCGGGAGAAATAAAAATTCTTTTCCCTCCATAGAAATCACCAAAAGTCGCAGTTAATGAACCGCCATAATTTTTTCCTCCAGGTGTTGTAAAATTCAAAGTGTTGTTAAACATCTTGTAAGTGCCGGCAGCAATTGCATTCTTGCCATCGGGAAACCAATATTCGAAGAGCGTATCAATTTTATATTCGAATAACGAAATGTTTACATCAGCCCAATTCTTAAATGTTACTCCGGGTATTAAATCTTTATAAAAAGTTTCGCGTCTTCCTGTTGTTAAAGTCAGGCGATAAAAATCATTTGATTTCACATACCAATATTCAACTTTGCTTTTGTCACTTGCTTTCCACTGGTAAGTAAAACTTCCATTTGCTAAAATGTGATTGGGTGCATCAAGATATCCCATCACAGGATTAAAATTTTCGGTAACCACATCAACCGAAGCATCATAAATAAATTGCAGTACAGAAATTTCATTTGCACAGCAAGAACCTTATCGCCCGCTGCGTTGACAGTGAGTGAAAGAATTTATTTTTTGAAAATTCAAACTGCGAGTGAGAGTGAAACGATTCGGGTGAGTGTGGTGAGGTAAAGTCCTTTGTCTTTAGTAGCAAGTCCTTAGAAATTAAATTCGCTCCTTTTTTTCTAACGACTAAGGACTTGCGACTAAAGACTAACTTCTATTTCTTCATCCTCTTATTCATTCCCTCCACCACTTCAACAGTAATATCATTGATTGAGTCGGCAAATAAAATAGAACTGCCTGTGCCATTTGAAAGAACGTAAGTGAACTTTTTATCCTTGTTATAATCTTTTAAATAAGAATCAAGTGAATCTTTGAGCTGGATATTGAAAGCATCTAATTGATTTTGAAAATCATTTTGAAGCTTGTCTTGCAACTGTTGCAATTCAGCTTGTTTGTTTTTTAAACTCTCTTCGGTTGAAGCCAATTGAGATTGAGTCATCATTGCCGCTGCTTGCTGTGCTTTCTGATATTCATCCTGGAAGTCACTCATCTTTTTATTAAAAAGATTCTGTGATTGCTGCTGCTTGGCTTCCATTTCTTTTTTCTTCAACGAAAAAAGTTCGTAATTACTTTCAAGAGAATCAATATTTACATAAGCAATTCCACCTGCCGAAACCACAGCGCTGTCATTTGATTTTGTCTTGCTGCTTATCGGGGTTTCTGTATTTTTCTTTTCACTCAAATGAATGAAAAGCAAAACTCCAATAGCAATTGTTAAGAGGGCATTCCAGATTAGCAGCAGGTTTCTCATTTCAAATTTTTTTTTTGCAAATGTAGTGGAAGAACGTAACTGTATTATTTTATCAGATGCATGATGAATCAAATTAAGAAAGGAATCTTGGGTAAGAGTTAATTTAGTATTCTCTTTCTTTTATAAAACACACTCAACCCGCTCAGGTCAATCATGAGCAGAATTGGAATGCGCGCGTGGAATCCTTCGCTGACTTTGTTAAAGGTTAGCATCCTCACCAATCTTCAAAGTTGATCGGCATGCATGATAATCAATTACAAATTTTTCAGGTTAAAGGAAGCATTAACTTTAACCGGTTATTAATTTCAACATGAAGAAAATATCAATTCGGTTTGCCTTCATACTTGGATTCGTTGGCTTTGTCACATCCTTCGGTGCACACATTGTTGCAGTCAATCTTCCGTTCTATGCAGAGCAGGTCGGTATTGGCTTGGCGATGATTGGCGTGCTCATCGCTGCATACGACTTCGCTGAGATTATTGCAAAACCAATCTTCGGTTCTATTGGTGATAAGTATGGAATGAAGAGGGCAATGTTTGCAGGCATCGTCTTGTTCATTCTTGCTTCACTGCTTTATCCCTTTGTAAATCCCAAACTGCTGATCGGGATTCGTTTTTTACAGGGTCTTGGTGCTGCTGCATTATCTGCAGTATCACTTGCGCTCATTGGCACCTATTACAAAGACAACAAGGGAAGAGCGTTCGGCATTTACAACGCCATTAAAGGAGTAGGATATGTAGTAAGCCCGATCATTGGAGGAAGCATCATTCTCAAAAGTAATTTCAACGGAATTTTTTATGCCTCTGCAGCTATCGGAATAATTGCATTACTTCTTTCACTATTTCTGCCAAAACCAGCAGAGCAACCTAAGGGCGCGTTTGATGATGATGATGATTTCTCTCTTAAATCTATGGCACTTGTTTTCAAAAACAAAAATCTCCTTCCTTGGTTTCTTGTCATCGTCGTCAACATGTTTTTTGTTGGAATCCTCTTCGGGTTTTTACCTGTAAGAGTTCATAACCTCGGTTACAATTCATTTCAATCCGGATTGATTTTATCAGTCACTACCATTTCTTATTTACTCATTCAGCCCTTGGCGGGATGGATGGCAGACAAGATGAATCAGGTGCACATCATCCGCGTAGGTCTTCTTCTTTCATGTCTTGCAACAGTAATCATTCCTTTTGTGAGCGGAGCTGGATTGATTGCAGTTTCTGCTTTAGCAGGCATAGGAGTAGGAACTGTATGGACAAACTCAGATACGTTAGTGAGTACATTAGGTGATCAAAATAAATTGGGCGCCACCATGGGTGTCGCCGGTTCCTTCAAAGAATTCGGTGACATGGTTGGTCCGTTGCTGATGGGTTTCATTTCACAATTCTTTGGACTAACAGCGGGATTTGTTGTTTGTGCTTCACTCGGTTTTCTGTCGTTCATTATTATCATGTTTATCAAAACACAAGTACCTGTTGAAAAAAAATTCAATTCATAATAAAACTAAAAACTATGAACGACCTAAAATCAAAATCAGTTTTTATAACTGCAATGATTCTTATCTCCTTCCTATTTGTATCTTCTTCTTGCTCACAACCTAAGTCAAAGAAAAAAGATCAACAGGTCACGGAAAAAGAATCGAAGAAATCAAAAAAGGATAAAAACAAACAAACAGAAATTACTCCTGCATCTCCTGATGCAGATGATAACTCATGTGATTCGTCTTTATGGATTCACGTGTACAATCCCTCAAGGTTGCAGGTGATTGACCAGTGCAAAGTAGTAACAGGTATCATAGAAGAAACAGGGCCTGATGATGACGGTGATGAGCACCTGCTTTTGAAACTCGATGCAGGTCAGGAAAATGTAGTCAACAAAAAAAATGTAAAAGAGAAAAACGGTGATCTCGTTATTGAAATAGTATGTGCAAATAGTGTTACGCTCCCGGCAGCAAAAACTCCATGCAAAGGATATTTAAACAACATTAAAATTCCGGCAGTTGGCGCCCATGTGAAAGTAACAGGCAGCTATGTAATTGACTCGCATAATGGCTGGGCAGAAATACATCCGGTTACCAAGATTGAAGAAATGAAATAGGATTTTTTTTTATCTCACCTTTCTTATATCATTCTATAGTTCTGTTACCTTTTTCCTCCGATAAAACACACTTAACACACTCGGGTAAATCATCAGCAGTACAGGCAGCCCTACGCAGAAGCCACCGATTACTGCAATGGCAAGTGGCTGATGCAATTGCGAACCAACTCCCCATCCAAATGCCAATGGCATCAGCGCGAGCATGGCACCTACGGCAGTCATCAACTTGGGTCGTATACGCAAACCAATGGCGGCTGCAATCGCATCGCGATCATTCATCAAATGGCGGCTCATCCTGAATTGATGAAAAGTGAAGACGGCATTTTCTGCAATGATTCCAACAATCATAATAATACCGGTGTAGCTCCCCACATTCAGTGGTGTTCCGGTAATAAAGAGTGCAAGAAGACATCCTGAAATACTCAAAGCCGAGAGCACGAGAATAATGGTGGTGGCAATTAAATCCTTAAATATAAAAAGCAGCGTTGCGAACACAAGAAGACCTGCCATTAATAAAATTCGTAACAACTCACTGAATGATTTTTGTTGTTGCTGATAATCACCGCCATATTCAATGTGCTGCCCTGAGGCAAGAGGCACATTGGCTTTTATTTGCTGTTGTATTTCCTGCATTGCACTCCCCAAATCACGATTGTCAAGCCGGGCAGTAATATCAACGAAAGGTTGCAGATTCTCACGATCAATTTCAGCTTGTCCCGGTTCAAGCCGAATGCTTGCGAAATTTTTTATGGGTCTTATGTTACCATCGGGCAGAAAAATTTCCATTTGCTCAATGCGCTCCAAACTATTTGCTTGTGAATTCGGGTAACGCATGCGGATCGTAGTGTACTGTATATTTTCGGGAAGCGTTCCTACTTCTGTTCCCTGCAGTTGTAACTGAACCTGCCTTTGCAGATCGGCCGGAGTGAGATTGTACTTCGCAAGTTGTTCCTGATTTGGAATAACAATGATAGAAGGACCAGCAATAATAATTCCGTTGAATACATCGGCGATGCCATTTATATTTTCCATCACCTTACCAATCTCTTTTGCCTTCTCATGATTTTGTTCCGGATCATTCCCAAACAATTTCACCTCTATGGGTTGAGCCGATCCACTCAAATCACCAAGAATATCCCCGAGAACCTGTCCAAAATCTATTTCAAGTGCAGGCTGCGATTCTTCAATACGTGCTCTTAATTCATCCATGACCCCATAGACCGAGCGATTGCGTTTCTTTTTTAGTTGTATCAGGTAATCGCCATTATTGGGTTCGGTTATAAAGAAGCCCATTTGCGTTCCTGTACGGCGTGAGTAGCTTTCTACCTCAGGAACATCTTCAATTATTTTTTCTACCTGCCGCAACATTTTATCTGTTTCATCGAGTGAAGTTCCCGGCGGCGACAGATAATCAAGAACAATCGCACCTTCATCCATCTCGGGTAAAAATCCTGTTTGAAGATTGGGGATAATCAAAATTACCGAGGCAATCATAACTACAATTGTGATGATAGCAATCCAGGCATTGCGCATGAAAAAGAATACCCATTGTACTCTGTTATCTTTAGGAATTTCTTGCAATACGGATTCATCAGCTAAAGGGACAAGTGTTTCTTCTTTCTTTTTTCGGGTAAGCATCATATAAATCACCGGCAGCGCAAGCCAGCTCACAAAGAATGAAGCGATGAGGGTAATTATCATAGTTGCAGCAAGTACTTTAAAGAATGCCCCGGCTAAGCCGCTAAGTAATGCGAAGGGGAGAAAGATCACGATAGTACTCAGTGAAGAACCAATCATTGCCGGAAATAACCATCGTATTGCATGACTTATTTCGTCTCTGATATTGCCATCTTTATTCACTTCTTCTTCCCTGTGAATTTGTTCTACTACTACGATTGCATCGTCAATGATCAAACCAATAGAAGCTGCCAGCGCACCCAGCGTCATGATGTTTAGAGTAAATCCCAATACATTAAGGACAATGAGTGAAATGCCAAGTACAACAGGAAGACAGCAGATGAGTGCCAGGCTGGCACGCCACGAGCGCAGAAAAACTATGACCACCAAAACCGCCAGAATTAATCCAATAAAAATGCTGTCGCGAACACTTTTTATAGAATCATCCACGAAGTTTGATTGTACATAATAAGGCTTTATTACAACATTGTGAGGAAGAATTTTATTCAGTTCAACTACTTTTTCCTTAATGCTGTCAGTGAGACTTACAAGGTTTGCATTCGGCTGCCGGATCACATTTACCAACACAGCATCCTTACCATTTGCATTGATTCTTATAAACTCATCCATTTGGTGAACCTCTATTGAAGCAATATCTTTAAGATGTACAATGCGCTTTCCATCATTTTGTACTACCAGGTTTTCGAGATCTTCTTTGCTTCGTGTGCTTGCATCTGTGATGGTAAGATACATGCGGCGGTAGTCATTAATCAGTCCGTTGCTGAGGATGAAGTTGGCATTCGCGAAAGCATCTGTAATCTTCTGCGGTGTAATGCGGAGTAATGCAAGTTTCTCCGGCTTAAGAATTATCCAGAATTCTTTTGCCTTACCGCCCATCACCTGCACATTTGCAACGCCTTCAACAGTTCCCAGCAGAGGGCGCACAGTGTAGTTGGCTAACTTTCTCAATTCAATCTGACCTTCTTCACTTTCTGTTTTTGCAGAATCAGTATATTCCATGGTATATCCGATTACCGGTAGAATTGAAGGATTCATTTTCTCTACAGTGATCGTTACTCCGGGAGGAAGAAATGCTTGAGCCTGATTAATCTTTGCACTTACCTGGTTTAAGTCCTGATCAATGTTATCGGTCCAATTGAAGAAGGCAGAAATCTCGCAACTGCCACGACTTGTAGTGCTGCGAATTACTGTGAGACCCTGCACTTGCTTCACAGCATTCTCCAGTGGAACAGTAACCGTCGCCATCATTTTCTCAACGGGCTGCTCGCCATTATCAGCAATGATTTTTATTTTAGGAAACGTTACATCAGGAAAAAGTGCAACCTGTATTTGAGTAAAGGAATAATAGCCAAAGCCAAGAATCAGCAGGAGCACAAAGATGATTGGCTTGCGATGGGTTTGAAAAATACTTTGTTGCTCCATTTATTTTTTTTGTGTTTTTGTCACCCTGAGTTTATCGAAGGGTTTGATAAAAAATGCTTCGATAAACTCAGCATGACAAAAAATTATTGATTCATTACTACATCTTTTCATTTCACTACAATCACCTTCGCAGTATCAGGCATCCCATAATTGCCGCTAACAAGAATACGGTCAGAAGCAGACAGCATGGGTTCAATTATTTCTATTTCATTTTTTGTTTTCCTTCCGGTTCTCACATTTTCCTTTATAGCAGTGGAATCATCTGTAAGTTTCATTACCCAATATTCACTCATGGTTTCATTTGTAAGTATGGCGCTATTTGGAAGCACAAATGATGTTATCCCATTTGTTTCAATAAAAATTACCTGCACATTCAAAAACTCCGGGAAAATCTGATCACTGTTTATATGCAGATATGCTTGCTGCGTTTGTGAACTTGCATCCGCTTCAGGGAGAATTCTTGTAACAGTAGCGCTATAAATTTTTTTATCAGGAAAGATTACCAGACAGTTTCTTCCGCTCTTAACAACATTATTATCCTCAAAAGGAAAATGCAATTGAACCACCATGCTTGCCCGATCAATAGTTTGGCAAAGCACTTCACCTTCCTGAACAAAATCTCCTGACTGCTTGAGTACAGAATCAATTCTGAATAAATGAGTTGCCTTAACTGTGATCACGCTGTTTTTAAAAAGCGTGTCAGCGATATAATCCGGATAAGCAGCTGCTTCTTTTGTTTTAAGGGTGAACAAAATTTTTCCGATCTCAGGCATATCTCCTGCTGATGCATTTACTGATTGAAGAAAGCCCGTGATTGGGGAAATGATGGGGGTTTTCTTTACATACTGCAGTGTACCATAAAGAGTGAGTGTATCAGTCAAAACTTTTTTGGTCATCATCGTTACTTGTACCGGAGTTCCGTTTTCTTTCACAGGAGGTTCCTGTGTCTTATGCTTGCAACCGGAAAAAAGAACCGTAACAAAAATTCCGAAGAAAATTATTCTCACCATACTAAAAAATTATGTTCATTAATTATTCGCTGCTGTTGTATCACAGCCGAGTTGAGTTTTTGTTGGAGGTCACGATATGCCCGCATTGCAGCGAGGTAATCAATGATTGACAACTGACCGGAAACAAGTTGCTGACGACGCATCAACATCAATAGATTCATGTCTTTTAATTCTTCTTGCCAAAGTGCCACAATGGAATTGCTGCTCTGAATTTTTTTCTCAAGATTGGCGAGCTGCAAGCTGTATTGCGTTCGGTAAAAGTTCCTGTAAAATTTTCCATTTTGTTGCTGAATATTGAGTTGTTGCAATCGAAGGTTTCGTTGACCGCCGTCAGAAATGATCCAATCGAATGAAACGCCGGCACTGAATCCAAACTTTTTGAATGTTGGATCAGCGGGAATTGCCTGGTAGCCTGCATCACCCCAAAGATTAAGTTTTGGAACATAATTGTACTTCAATAAACTTTTAGAAGCTTCGATGGATAAACTATCGAGTGAAAATAGTATTAGATTAGGATTAACCGACGCAGTTGAAGTTTTCCAAATCAGATTCGGAGACGGAACTTGAAAAACAGTTGTGTCAAATATGCCGCTCAGTGCATTGAGTACATAGATGGTGGAGCGGTAACCATCTTTTAATAATTGAAGATTAATTTTCTCAGTTTGAATTTGCAGTTTCAATGTGAGGTAATCGGTTTGTAAATAAATCCCATTCCTTACCAATGGTTCAAGCAGAATCAATTGATTTTCTAGCGAGGCAATTACCTGCTCCTGAAATTTTATTTGCAAAAGTGTATCGTAGCTATTGAGGTATTGATCGGTGATTGCTTTTTCTAAGGTACGCCGCGAAACAAGTTGGTTTGTGAGAAGAGAATCAGATCTCAACCTGAGCCGGTTATTTTGTGCCGCGAAATAATTTTTTTGTAAAAGAGTTTTCCTTATTCCAACAACCGCTGTGTATTGTCCCTTGTTGGTGATCGCTTCATCGTATCCGTAGCCATTGATGATGGGTGCAATAATGATTTGTCCGGTGGCACTTAAAACAATTTTTCTTCCTGCTAAAATCAACAAGCTGTCAATTTTATTTCTTTGAAGTTGATTGGTGTAATCCCTTAGGAGTGGACTGTTTTCACTTCCGTTTTGCAAATAATAATTGAGATCGTGTGATTGAGAAAAGCAAATCGCACTATACAACAAAGAAGTAATTAAGAAAAGAAAAGGAATGAATCGATGTGCCATACAAATAAAAAAGCAGGGCAAAGATGGATATTCCATTTTTACCCTGCTCAATTGTTAGTCCTTCTCCTCATTTATAAAATTTCCATTGGCATCAAAAACAAGGTCTTTGCCTTTGAGTTCGGCTTCATAGGTTTTTACGCCTTTACTGTCTGTGATTTCCGATGCTTCTTTAATTGTTTGCCCCGCATAATTTTTTGAAACATAAGCAGCGCATGCAGCCGGTAAATCTTTTACTGCAATTTCTTTTTCTGTTTCTAATAAATTACCGGCGGCATCAAAAGTTACCGATGCCTCGGATTCGTTCATTTCAAATTCGGCCTCGTAATTTCCCTCTTCCATACTCCATTTATTCTCTTCTGCATTGGGGTACATTTTGTTAAACGAAGCAACAACGGGCGCGGGTACTGCACTCTCTTTTAATTTTTGTCCTTCGGCACATGCTGCAAGCAGCAGGATGGTGAAAATTGGAATCAGTTTTTTCATTTTTTTTAGTTTGTTTTATTTTAGTGCAAAGGTGAGCTTAAATTCTGAAGAGATTCTGTAGAGGATATTATTTTCCTCTTGTCATTATTTATTGTCTCAAACTTAGTTCATCAAAAAATCAAGGAAAGGGAGCCAATGCATCTTAGCCCTGATTTTCTAATTATTTAATCTTCTTCAACATGAATGAAATTTCCCGGTGCATCAAAAATGAGGTCCTGTCATTTTACCTCCGCTTCTTAAGTTAGAATTCCTTTTGCATCGGTAATTTGTGCAGCTTCTTTAAATGAAGAGCCTGAATAGTTTTTTGCGACATAGGCGGAAATTCCTGACGGTAAATTTTTTACTGAAGTTTCTTTTTCTTTCATTATAAGAACTCCGCTAGCATCAAAGATTACTGAAGTTGACATGTCTTTGGTCCAATAAACGGCTTCATAATTTCCGTCTTCCTTCTCCCAGTTATTAGTTTTTATTTCGGGATGCATTTTGTGAAATGAAGCTACTGCTGAAGATGGAACCTCACTCTCTGTGAGTTTTTGTGCATCGGCGTATGAGAATATCAATACGGCGATTAAAATTGCAATTGCTGTTTTCATTTTTTTTATTGGTTTTTTGTTTGGTTAAATAATGTTGCAGCATTAGAACGTGATTCTGAAGCAATCCTGTATATAAAATTAATGTAGACCTGTAAATTTTTATTTCCGGATGGTCATAGGCAGATTTCTGCTTTGAGAATTTGGATTTGTAATTATTTTTTCTGAAAGATTTGCAAGAAAGAATAAGTAGTTTCCATCGATATAAAGGTAAGTACCAAGAAAATAATTTCCCCTTTCTCAATTTGATGTTTGATCAAATTTTTAAAATTCAATAATGGGTTCTTTTGCATTTAATTTTATTTTCAATTAAGGGCTGCATTTGCTAATTAAAATTATATTTTTGAAAATATTTTAGAAATGAATTCAAGAAGGGAAAACTGCGTACAAAAATCTATGCCTCCTTTCCAAGGTGTATTCATTTTCCCGTTTCTCCTTGTTTATGGGTATTATGAATTCACAAAAGATCAGAGGCACAGTCATGCACCCACTCCTTATAATTTTTTTTAGTTGCCCGATTATTTTATTCACTCAATTTATTTGCAGTATAAGTTTAAGAATTCAGCTCTTTCAAAGTATCATTTAGTATTACTTGATTTAATCTTCTTAATAATTTTCGTTTCCGCAATCGCAAGTGTAATCCTGATTGTTGTTCTCTTCATTTACGCTATCTGTATCAATTTCCTCAGCACTTGCATTTTGTAAAGAACCATCGTTACCTAAATGAACATAAGTAGTTGCGCCATTCAAAATAAATTGAGCGCACTAACCCGTGCGATCAACATTGTACCATACATCAACTTTTGCTGCCATGTATTTTGAATAGAAAGAATCAATTACTAAAGCAGGAACATCATCGGCATTTACCACAAGGCATGGAGTAGATGCCTTATCATTATTTTCATTTTTGTTAAATGGATTCCAATCTTGTAGTTGCTGGCAACTTGACAATGCACAGATGGTGAATAAGTGGATGAGGGTCTT
Source organism: Chitinophagales bacterium (assembly GCA_026786335.1). Classification (GTDB taxonomy): domain Bacteria; phylum Bacteroidota; class Bacteroidia; order Chitinophagales; family UBA10324; genus JAJAYG01. The sequence continues at coordinate 11,047 of JAJAYG010000281.1, forward strand.
CTTCATCTTGATTTGATTTTGAAAATTTGGAAAGTGCAAAACTGAAAACTGATTCTGAAGAAAATCTGTAGTGCGAAACGAAATCGAAAAATTATTTTTTGTACTGTTGAAATAAGATGAATAAAGTTTTTGAAACTACAAGTTTCCTTCAGAATCACGTTCTAATGTTGCAACATTATTTAAAAATTAAAAACAAAAAACAAAATGAAAAAACTAAAAATCATGATGCTGATTGCATTTTTCAGCACAAGCGCAATGGCGCAGGAAAAAAATGCAAAGGGTGCTGAGACAACACCTGTGGTTCCATCAATAATTAAAGCAGCATTACAAAGAGATTACCCGGGCATTACCAATGTAACTTGGGATGCGGAAGACAATGACTTTGAGGCGGCATTTAAGAAAAACGACAATGATATGAGTGCGCTTTATGATAAAACCGGACATAGAAAAGAAACTGAAACGGCGATCAAAACGAATCAGTTGCCACAAGCTGCCCAAGATTATATTCACAAAAACTATAGTAGCTATCAGTTAGTAGAGGCAGCAAAAATTGTGACTGAT
>JAJAYG010000282.1 GCA_026786335.1 Chitinophagales bacterium
AATCCCATGCAGCGCTTTTCAATTCCCTTAGCATAATAAGTTTAATCAATCTCAATCGGTGTAATCAATTTTAATCTGTGTAATCAATTTTAATCTGTGTAATCAATTTTAATCTGTGTAATCCTTTCAAAAATGAAATCTCCAATAATAGATCCGCGACTCAAAAGAGTTGATCTTGAAACCAAAGAAACTTATGCGCAGCTAAATGCCATGGAAGAATGGGGAACATTTGAAGTTTTCCATCAATCAAAACGCGGCGAGCAACACGTGCATGTTGGTATTGTTCATGCAAGCGATCCCGAAATGGCACTGCTGTTTGCCAAAGAGCAGTTTGGCAGAAGATTACGCAGTGCAAATATTTGGGTGGTAAAAACTTCTGATGTGCATTCACTCGGCTACGAAAATGAAGATATGTTTGAAACAACACCCTCAAAAATGTATCGCGAAGCAGGCGGATATAAGTTGAGAGATAAAATTAACAAGTATAAAAAAGAAGCAAAAGAAAATGCAATCGGTTAAAGAATTGATTTTAAAAATGGCAGATGATGCATTGATTATTGGCCATCGAAACAGCGAGTGGACCGGCATTGGTCCTATTCTCGAAGAAGATATTGCGTTATCATCAATGGCACAGGATAAAGTTGGTCATGCATTGGCGCTCTATACTATTCTTCACGATGAATTTGGTGAAGCCGTTCCAGATCAATTTGCTTTTGGCAGAAAGGAAAAAGATTTTCGTTGCTGTCACCTTGTGGAATATCCCATAGGAGAATATGATTTTACCGCCGTGCGCCATTTTCTTTTTGACCATGCAGAGATTCTTAGGTACGAGCTATTAACGCAATCAACTTTTGAACCGCTCGCATTACTTGCAAAAAAAATAAAAGGTGAACTCAAGTATCATGTAATGCATGCCGACTCTTGGATTACAAGATTAGGTTTAGGGAATGATGAAAGCCACTCTCGCATGCAATCAGCTTTAAATAATGCCTACCCGATCGCATTAGGAATTTTTGAAGAAGGACAGTTTGAAAATGAATTGTTGGAACAGAAATTTTTTGGGGGAGAAAAAGTGCTTCGTGAAATGTGGGAAGAAAAAATTGAACCCATCATTGGGCGCGCACATCTTGAACTCCCAAAAGCAAAAGATGAAACAATTGGTATGGGTGGAAGAAATGGTTATCACACTTTACACCTTCAGCCCTTGCTTGATGAAATGAATGAGGTGATCAGCAGCGAAGCAACCGGAACGGAGTGGTAGTTTTTTTAATTCAAAAATCATGACTGAAATTATTATAGAAAAAAATTTAGTAGAAGAAATTCTTGCAGCACTTGAAGATGTAAAGGATCCCGAAATTCCTTTTATCTCTGTAGTTGAATTAGGAATTATAACTGCTGTTGAAGTTGATAATGATAATGTGAAAGTGAAAATGATTCCAACTTTTACCGCCTGCCCTGCAATAAAATTAATGCAGCAGCAAATTCGCGATCGTGTTTTGGTAATGGGATTTAATAAAGTTGAAGTAGTGATCGACCCATCGGTTGCGTGGAGCAGTGATCGTGTTAGTGAAGCAGGAATAAAAAAATTAGAAAAATTTGGGTTGGGAACTGCACATCGCCATGGCGGTGAATTTTCATTCAATGAACTTTCGCAATCCAAATGCCCGCATTGCGGAAGCAACAACACCACCATGCAATCGATGTTTGGTTCAACACTTTGCCGCAGCATGCATTATTGTTTTGATTGCAAGCAGGGCTTTGAGCGGTTTAAACCGCTATAACTTTCAAAGATTTTAATATCAAACACCGAATATCGAATGTTTAATAATGAAGTAAAACAATTCACATCGTGAACTTCGATGTTCAATATTCGATATTCGGTGTTCGATATTTTTTGGTTTTTTTTATTTTAATTTTTAATGTTATTTAATAACTTTTTCAAATGACAGGATTGTTTTTCGGTTCCTTTAATCCCATTCACACAGGGCATTTGATCATTGCAGAATACATGATCAACCACGCTGATCTTGACGAGGTTTGGTTTATTGTTTCACCGCAAAACCCATTGAAAGAAAAATCTGGGTTGTTAAAAGATGAACTAAGATTGAAGATGGTGAAGATGGCAGTTAAAGACAATAAAAATTTTGTTGCAAGCGATGTTGAATTCAAATTGCCACAACCATCTTATACAGTAAACACTTTGGAAGTATTAGGTAAAAAATTTCCGAAAAAAAGATTTGCTTTAATCATGGGTTCCGATTCTTTGGAATCAATTTATAAATGGAAAGAGTGGAGCACGATTCTCTCCAACTACATGATTCTTGTTTTCCGCCGCGGCCCAATTAATGATATTGAATGGAAAGATAAACAGGGAGTAATTTTCTTTGACACCCCTCTGCTAAAAATTTCTTCTACACTAATTCGAACTTTAATCGAAGAAAAAAAATCTGCACGTTACTTAGTACCCGATGCGGTTTTAAAATTTATTAGCGAAAAGAAATTGTATAAGAAAAAGAAATAATAACCGGTTGCTGTTTTTTTTAAACATTAGCAACCGGAACAACTGCGGGTACCGGAAGCAACCCAGCCGGTTTCATTTTTATCATTTTCAGTTTATCCATTAGTCGCATTGCACCATAACCCATGTCAAACTCAAACCAGCGTGTTGCATTATTTGCTCTGCCAGGAAACTGATGGTGATTGTTGTGATAAGCTTCGCCCCAGAAAATAAAATCAACCGGCATAATATTTTTTGAAGTGTTCTTCATTTTAAAATTCACATAACCAAAACGGTGCGCCCACCAGTTTACCGAAGCACCTTGCAAAGATCCCATTACAATCGTGAGTGGAAGAAACAACCACATCCACCATTCGGTGGCGAAGAAATAGTAAAACGTAATGTAAGCTGCAATCCATAAAAATCTTGCATAGAAATTATGCGTGTATTTTTCAAACCATTTCCATTCGGGTAAATCTTTTCTGTATTTATCTTCTACTAAAGTTTTCCCCTTATAGATGTCGAAATAATTATTTCTGGTTTGCCACATCATCGTAAAAACATTTGCTGTGTTTGAGGGTGAATGCGGATCCTCTTCAGTATCTGTATGTGCGTGGTGGAGGCGATGCATGATGCCATAAGTATTTGCGCTGATGTATGATGAGCCCTGAGTAATGAAACAACCCCAGTAAAAAATTTTCTCTAAAAATTTAGACATCGTAAACAAACCGTGAGCAGCATAGCGATGATGAAACACTGACTGAAAAAATAGCGACGTATACCAATGAGCAACAACAAAAATTATAATTACCATGAATACCTGTTTTTGTTAAAGGTACTCGATAAAACCCATATTCCTATGATATGTAATTTAATAAATTTAAAAAGAGGCACCAGAAACAATTGTAACCAATGAATTTATAAAAAGCAAATTAAATATTTTTTTTCATTATCAAATCATCCCTCTGGATTTAAACTCAAGGTATTTATTTACAGTATTAATCGAGAGATCTTCGGGCCTTGTGAGGATGCAATGAATGCCGTATCGATGCATCTCAGTTACGAGTTGTGTTTTATCTGAAATAAATTTTTGTGCAATTGTTTGATCATAAATGCCTGTTATATCTGTTGCGCGCTGCTTAGAAAAATCTTCGATCTCAGCATTCTGAAAAAATACCACCACCAATAAATGCAGGCGGCTGATTCTTCTTAACACAGGCAATGCGCGCTCCATTGCAGCCATGCTTTCGAAGTTGGTATAGAGAAAAAGCAAGCTTCTTCCTTTAATATAATTTTTGGAAGCATGAAAGAGTAATTCGAAATTTGCTTCAGTAGTTTCTTCTTTCTGCAAATACAATGCTTCTAAAATTTTTCGCAATTGCGATTTTGATCTTTCGGCTTTCAGAAATGTTTGAATCTTATCAGCGAAAGTGAGCAGCCCGGCTTTATCGCTTTTTAATAGTGCAATATTTGAAATTACCAATGAAGTATTCACTGAATAATCCAGTAAACTCATGTTGTTGAATGGCATTCGCATTGCGCGGCTGCGATCGATCACTGTATAAACTTGTTGGGCGCGCTCATCTTCAAACTGATTTACCATCAATGAATTTGCTCTGCTGCTTGCTTTCCAGTTTATGCTGCGGTGATCATCGCCCCTAACATATTCTTTGATTTCTTCAAACTCATAGCTGTGCCCAATGCGGCGCAACCTTTTTATTCCTTCTTGTGTCGAAATTCTTGCAAGTGCCTTCAGTTCATATTTTTTCATCTGTAAAACAGAAGGGTAAACTGAAGTTTCAGTTACAGATTCAATCACCAGTTTTCGCTGTAGCATTCCAATAAATGATTTTAAAAAAAGGTTGATGTTTCCGAATTGAAAAACCCCGCGTGTAACAGGCAGCAGCGGGTAAATAATTTTTTTCTTTTCATTTCCCTCCAATAAAAATTGAAATGAAAAATCGCGCTCCTGAAACTGGTATGGCAATTCTTCAATAAGTTTAACTGATAATTTTAATGAAGAGAAATTTTCGATTTGAATATTGACAAAATTTTTATCACCGAGCGAAAGAATTTTTTGCATGGTTCTGTTAGCTGAAATTTTTGTGTTGGAACTGAAAAGTATCATTGCATCAACAGCCACAATTGCAAACATCATCACCAATGTTGCCTGTGCAACAGCAAAAAATAATGGAATAAAAAAGCCGGCGACAAACAACAATGAAATAATTCCCAGCAGCAGAAAAAGTCGGTCGGTTACATAAAGTTGTTTGAAGAAACGAATCATGATCTTTCTGTTATGTTAGAAACTCCTCCGAAGTTCTATTACTACGGCGGAGTTTATCAAGCGGATTGTAAACAAAATTATCATCTCGGCACATCAATTTTTTGAATAATGTCTTTCACCACATCTTCGGGCTCCATGCCTTCCATCTCACGTTCAGGTGTGAGTATGATGCGGTGATTGAGCACAGGATAACTTACAAACTGAATGTCTTCAGGCGTTACAAAATCACGACCATTGATCGCGGCAATAGCCTTTGCCGATCGCATAATAGCAAGCGATGCGCGCGGTGATGCACCTAAAAACAAATCGCCATGATTGCGTGTTTGATGAACAATGTTTGCGATGTAATCGAGCAGTTCATCTCTGATCAACACTTGCTCTACTAATTTTCTGCACTCACGAATTTCTTCAGCCGAAAAAACTTTTTGTACCTCATTCATCTTTCTGTTTCCAAAATCTTCTTTGAATCGTTGCAGTATTTGTTTCTCTTCATCAAGCGAAGGATAATGAATTCTTAGGCGGTACAAAAACCGATCGAGTTGCGCTTCGGGAAGTTTGTAAGTGCCTTCCTGCTCTATGGGATTTTGTGTTGCAATTACGATAAAAGGAAATTCAAGAAAGTAGGTTGTGCCATCTACTGTTACTTGTTGCTCTTCCATTACTTCAAACAATGCCGCCTGCGTTTTTGCCGGCGAGCGGTTGATCTCATCAATCAAAACTACATTTGAAAAAACAGGGCCGCGGTTGAAAGTGAATTCGGAATTTTTAAAATTAAAAACCGAAGTGCCGATTACATCACTCGGCATAAGGTCGGGAGTAAATTGTATTCTTGAAAAATTTACCGACAATGTTTTCGCAAGCAATTTTGCAGCAAGTGTTTTTGCAATGCCGGGAACGCCTTCAATCAGAATATGCCCGCCGGCAAATAATGCGGTGATGAAAAGTGTGATCATATCATCTTGACCCACGATTACTTTCCCGATCTCGTTTCTTATGCGGTCAACAGCGCTGCTTATTTTTTCAAGTGCAAGTTTGTTTTGATTCCACTCGGCATCAATGTTTGCGTTGTGTGTTGGGTTTTCGTTTTCCATTTGGGTATTTATTTTGATTTTAATTTTCCTATTGCCCTTCGATAAACTCAGGGTGACAAAGTCAGAGATAGAAAAATACGCTCTCACCCTCTTTACTCCCTTCTCTTTATCGCTCCAACACCGACTTTGTCGTGCTGAGTTTATCGAAGCATTTAAAATGGTTTTCCTAAATCCCTTCGATTAACTCAGGGTGACAAAGTCAGAGATAAAAAAGTGTGCATTTAAAATGATTTTCATTTTTTCTTCGCCTTGTTTTTCTCATTTGAAATTTCAATAATCTTTTTCCAATCACTAATAAATAATGCCTCCTTCTTAATTCTTGACCATCCTTTAATTTGTTTTTCAAATGCAATTGCCTGATCTACAAATTGAAAGGTTGCAAGATATTTCAACTCAACCGGTCTTTTTAAATAAGTATATGATTTTACATCAACACCCGAATTGTGTTCAGCAATTCTTCTTTCAATATCATTTGTTATTCCTGTGTAATAACTATCGTCATTGCATTGAACAATGTAAACAAAATATGTTTGGAGGTATTCCAATTTAATTTATTTTCATTTTTATCCCTTCGATTAACTCAGGGTGACAAAGTCAGTATTAAAAGTGTTCTCTCCTTACTCTCATGTTCGTCGACACAACACTGACCTTGTCATGTTGAGTTTATCGAAACATTTAAATGCATTTTTATCCCTTCGATAAACTCAGGGTGACAAAGTCAATACTTTCATATAACCC
>JAJAYG010000283.1 GCA_026786335.1 Chitinophagales bacterium
GTCCTACTCCTAATGGCTTTGGACCAATACTAAAAACTCCTAAATTATTAGTAGTTGGAAGCGTACAAAAATGTAACTAATCCAGATGCAAATTATACTGTTGCCGAATTTCGAAGCAGGTTTGATGAAAGATCGAGTGTAGGTATAAAGGTTAGAGGTTCTCGCAATTCAATAACTGATTTTTGTGCTGCACACATTGATCTTTCAAATTTTGATGATGATGAAGGAGTTGGTGGAACTGAATTTGAAATGGCACGGCTGTGTTCCGATATGCAAACGCCAACGGGCCAAACAGGTTTCTTTCACATCTTTACCAGAAATGGTGCTACTGATTTCTCTTCAAAATTTCTCATTGATAATATTGGTTTAACGGGTGTTGGTACTGCTTTCTTAATGAACGGTGCGAATTTCAATGGACCTAAAAGAAGATTGCACGTTGACGATGCCACCGATGCCCCGCAATTTAGAATTTCACAAACTTATAATCTTGATCCGGCGCTTGGTGTATATACTGATTTTCAATCCACCTCTTCGGGTGATCTTCTTATTAACCCACAGAGTGGTGTTACTGATAAAAATGTCGGTATCAATCTTTCATCATCAAATCTTCCTACCTCAACTCTTGATATCAATGGTGATCTGCGAATAAGAACTATAGTTCCTAATCCCGCACTCACAACTGTTTTAGTAGTTGACGCAAATGGTTTGGTGCAGAGCAGAACATTACCTAATAGCGGAGGCGTTGCTGCTTGTTCTTCAGGACTGTTCAATAATTATGTTACAAAAGTTACCGACCAAACTTTAAATCAAATTTGTATTAGCCAGATTTTTGATGATGGAACTTATGTAGGCATTGGAACCATAAGTGGCTTCACTGCTAAATTGAATGTAAAAACTTCTGCTATCAACTTAGGGATTTACAGCGAAGGATTAGTTTACGGAGCATACGGCAAATCAACAGGAAGTATCGGAAGCAGCAACAGTATTAACGGCCTTTATGGTGAAGCATCGGGTGCAAGTAACTCTGCAGGTGATAATGTAGGGGTGTATGGTATTGTTACATCATCAGTACCTTCTGCAAAAAATTACGGAATGCTCGGTAAGTCAGAAGTTACATCATCTGAGAATACAGGAATGTATGGCATCGCAAAAAATGCTACAAGCAAGAACATTGGATTAAAAGCATATGCTCAAACTGCTACATCAACAGCATTAAATTTTGGTATTTACTCCGAAGCAAATGGTGGTGGTTTGGCAATGGCAGAAAATCGCGGTGTAAAAGGTTACGCTTATGGTTCAACTAATATCAATGCCGGACTTTATGGTTTAGGTGAAGGCGGTTCGGCTGCAATTGGAGTGCATGGTCTTGCTTTATCTTCAACTACAAATAATTATGGAATAGTTGGTGAAACCTATTCATCAAATGTCAACAACTTTGGGATTTATGGCACAGCTAAAAATGCGACAAACAGCTATGGCGTTTATGGTATTATCCCAAGCGGGCCCGGTAACAGGTATGGTGTATTTGGTAAAGTGAATGGCACTACAAATGCGGGTTCAACAGCATACGCAGTTTATGGTGATGCAGGTGGTTCGTTAAATGATTATGCAGGTTATTTTAATGGCAGTATTGCAAATACCAATGGCTTTTATCAGGCTTCCGACTCTTTATTGAAAACAGATTTTGAACAAATTACTGATGCTATGGAGGTGCTAAGCAAAATTATTCCTTACACCTACAGTTTCAAGACCGATCAATTTCCTTCAATGAACTTATCATCTGATAAACAGATTCCCGGATTCGTTGCTGAAAATATTCAACAATATATTCCTACAGCAGTAAAACAAATTATTCACCCCGCGCAATATGATTCTACCGGCGCGCTCACCGCCGAAGCAGTGAAATATGAAGGGGTAGATTACAGCAGAGTAATCCCATATTTGGTAGCGGGCTACAATGATTTAAAAAAACAATTGGATGACTGTTGCTCTACTAAAATGTAAACTGCAAATGATGATAGTGCTTCACCTGCTAATCAAATTGTAGAATTAAAATCAGAATCAACAAACTATTTGGGGCAGAGTGTTCCTAATCCGCACGGCTCACAGTGCACCATCCCTTACAGCATTGATGCAAATGTTATTAATGCCGAAATAGATTTTGTAGATGAATTAGGTAGAGTGGTGCAAAGCGTAGAAATTGTTACAAGAGGAAAAGGTCAACTTACTGTGCTTAGTTCAAACTTGGAAGATGGCGTTTACAATTATTCTTTGGTGCTCGATGGAAAAATGCTTGTTACCAAGAGGATGATTAAGCAGCATTGATATTTTTAAAAATCAGCTCACTAAAAAAAGCGGTCATGTTTGATCGCTTTTTTTATTAGGAAAATGGAACGGCTTGGCTGCGCAAGGGATAGAAGCGTAAAGCCCATAGAGAAGGGAGAGCACCCCCTCCAACTCCCCCTTGAAAAAAGGGGGAGAGTTGCTGACGCATATGGTAATTATTTTTTAAAAATACGATACACAGAAAGTTGTTATGAAATTGAAACGGTGGGGTTAGCGCGCAAGGGATAGAAGCGTAAAGCCCATAGCGAAGGGAGAGGAATTTTTTTGTGCGAGAGGGCGAGGACTTGGAGCGGATAGCCCGGTGCCGCAGTTTTTATTTTACGGCGGCATGCGCCCTAATAATCTATTATTCCTTCCCAAAAATATAATCCTTAGTACCTCTGCTCTCTCTGTAGTTACCGCAATTAGTTTCAATACCCAAATCGCCTTCGGGCACCGGGAAGGTGGCAGTTGGAGAAATATTCAAAGACTTGTCTGCATAGCAAGCTTTTAAAAACAAAGCATACACTGGCAGCGCCATGCTTGCACCCTGCCCGTAAAACATGGAGCGGAAACGAATGATGCGATCATCGCCCCCCACCCAGCAGCCCGCAGCAATCTGCGGAGTAATGCCCATAAACCAGCCATCGGTATTGTTTTGTGTGGTGCCTGTTTTGCCGCCAATTTCTGCAGTAAGATTATACTTGAAACGAAGGCGCTGTGCAGTGCCGTAGTTAACTACATTCTGAAGCATCCTCGTCATCACATAACTCACTTGTTCGCTTATAACTTCACTGCGTTTGCCGGTAAATTCCTGAATCAATGAACCCTTGTTATCCGTTATGCGAAGCAAGTATTGCGGCTGCGAATACACACCCTTGTTGGCGAATACGCTGTAAGCCCCCGTCATTTCATACACCGAAATATCGGGCACGCCCAAACAAATAGAAGGGTAAGGATCCATTGGGCTGCTGATGCCCATGCGGCGCGCAAGATCAATCATTGGTTGCGGCCCAATCTGCTTCATCAAGTAAGCACTAAGGCAGTTAACCGAACCTGCAAGACCTTGGTAAAGCGTGAGGCTGCCGCCATATTTATTATCAGAGTTTTCGGGCGACCAGTTTTGAAAATCTTCAAACACCACTCTTTCATTCGGCACTTCGAGGCACGGCGAATAACCATTGTCGATGGCAACGGTGTAAAGAATTGGTTTAATCGTAGAACCCACCTGCCGCTTCGAATTAATATTTACGTGATCAAACTGAAAGTAATGATGGTTGATGCCACCCACCCATGCCAGCACATAACCGGTTGTGGGATCCATTGCCATAAAACCACAATGCAAAAAGTATTTGTAATACTTAATGGAATCATAAGGAGTCATTACGGTATCAATTTCACCGCGGTAACTAAAAACCGTCATCGGTATTTTTGTTTTGAATGAAAGCAAAATGGAATCATCACTTGCACCACGGTTCTTCATTGTATGCCACCTTGCACTCTGCTTCATTGCATCCTGTATGTACTTTTCATTTTTGCCCCAGGGCGTAGATTTTTTGTAGCTCTTATTAAATTCATCCTGCAATTGCATCATGTGTTGTTGCACTGCTGCCTCGGCATAGGTTTGCATCTTGGAGTTGATGGAAGTGTAAACACGCAATCCATCTTTATAAATGTTGTAAGGTGTGCCATCGGGCTTGGGATGTTCTTTACACCACTTCATTAACTCAAGCCGAAGGTTTTCGCGGAAGTAAGTTGCAATACCATCATTGTGATCGGGGCTTACATAACTTAGTTTAATGGGTATTTTTTTTATGGAATCGAATTGTGACTGTGTTAAATATTCTTCCTTAAGCATTTGCCCGAGCACAGTGTTTCTTCTGTTAAGTGAATTGTTTGGATTTCTTTTTGGATTGTAAAGCGTGCTTCCTTTCAACATACCAACGAGCACTGCAGCTTCTTCCACTTTTAATGAATCAACAGTTTTATTAAAGTAAGTGCGCGATGCAGATTTTATCCCGAAAGAATTTTGACTGAACTCTACTGTTTGCAGATAGAGATTCAGAATTTCATCTTTGGTATAGCGGCGCTCGAGTTTGATTGCAATCACCCACTCTTTAAACTTTGAACCTAGGGTTTCAAACATACCAGGATTTTCAGGGCGCTTGTAAAGATTTTTTGCAAGCTGTTGCGTAATCGTGCTGCCGCCTTCCTGATGTCCGAGTGCTGTTTTTACGATAGCTCTGAATGTTCCCCAAAAATCAATGCCCGAATGATCGTAGAAACGAATGTCTTCTGTTGCAGTGAGGCAATTGCGAATCAATGCAGGAATTTCTTCGAATGAAGAGGTGCTGCGGTTTTCATAATAATATTTTCCAATCAATACGCCGTCACTTGAATATACTTCGGTAGCCAAAGCGCTGTTTGGATTTTCGACTTCTTCGAATGATGGCATCTTTCCAAAAACACCAAGCGCAGCAAGCCCCAGCATAAGCAGGAATAAAACCACACTGCCAATTACACCGTACCAAAACCAGCGAAAGATTTTTGAGCCCGAAGATTTAGTTGCCATTTATTTTTTGGGTAATGAAACTCATTTGCAGTTGCAAAAGAAAGCAAGTTTTAGGGAAAAATAATACTGATGTTTAATTGCGTGAAGTTATTAACGACAAAACATCTTGCTTATGTTTTAAACTGAAAAATCAACTTCAATCTCAATTGATTTAACTTTGCTTTTATATTCATCTACTTATATTTTAATGAAGCATTTTACAACTATTGTTCTTCTCTCTTTCTTATTTTCTTTTACCACCTTATTGCAGGCGCAAACATTAAAGCCAAATATTCTTTTAATCATTGTTGATGATGGAAGGTATGCCGATTACACTCCCACGGGCGGGCCATCATGGTTTCAGTCACCATCCATCAATCGCATTGCAGATGAAGGGGTGAATTTTAAAAACACATTCGTAGCGCTTTCTCTTTGCGGGCCGAGCCGCGTTTCAATTCTTACGGGCTTGTATCCGCACCACAGCGGTTATGTATACAATACGCAGGTTTACGACACCAGCATATTAACTATAGCAAGAATTTTAAAAGACAATGGTTACTACACCGGCATTGTTGGAAAGTTTATTAATTCATTTGATGAGTTTCCGAAAAATGATTTCAGTTATTATTTCGCAAATGATGGAAATGGAAATTACAATCCCAAGACTTTTAGTTTGAATGGTGTAGATACGCTGGTAAATGAAAATCCGCAGAAGGCCATCAATGAATTTGGTATTCACTTTTTGGAAAGCGCACCGGTTGATTCACCATTCTTTCTCATGTTCACGGCGCGCGCTCCGCATGTGCCTTACACAGCTTATCCGGGTTACGAGAATGCTTATCATAGTGATACTGTTTTATTTCCGAACAACTTTAATGGTTATGAAAAAAATTATCCTAACTATCTCTACTATGATAATCTGTACCTAAAAGATTCTATAGGTTGCGTGGGTGATATTCAAACTTATTACGAAACATTGATTGGTGTTGAAGAAGGTGTGGATTCCATTTTTTCTTTTCTCGAAAACAAAAATGTGATGGACAGCACCCTCATTATTTTTATGAGTGACAACGGTATTTTTATTGGTGAACATAATTTGCAGAAGAAACGCCTGGCTTATGAAGAGTCGATTCATATTCCACTTTTTATACGCTACCCAAAATGGTTTCAACCCAATACAATTGTGGAAGATGAGTTTGCAATGAACATTGATATTTTTCCTACGCTGCTTGAAGCTGCAGGAATTACTGACACATTTAATGATGATGGAATTTCATTGCATGATCTTGCTTTGAAGAATGTGGAGCGAAAAGAATTTATGTATGAATATTTCAGCGATACTCTTTTCCCGGCTGTGCCCGATATTCGTGCAGTAAGAACTTTTAATTACAAATACATCTGGTCTTCGTGCGACCAAACCACTGAGGAGTTTTACGATTTGCAGAATGATATTAAAGAAGACTCCAACCTTATTTTTAAAATTGAATATCAAACAGTGATTCAAACTTATCGCGATAAACTTGACAGTCTTCGCACAGCTTTAGGTGATGATAAATCCAAGGACACTGTAATTACATGCAGTTTGTTAAATGCTGATACGCTCTACCTCAATTCATTTCCCATAAAAGAAAATGATCCTTCGTTTTTCATTTCCCCAAATCCAACACAAGATTTTGTTACTTTTCATTTTTCCAATAGTAAAATTCCTTTCCAAACAATTGTGATCACTGATTTGGCGGGAAGAATTTTGTTGAAACAAAAAATATTTTTAGCAGGTAAGGAAGAAAATTCAACAGCAATAATCAACATAAATGAATTACCTGCCGGAGTTTATTTAGTAAAGGCAGAAGAAATAAACGTGCAGTCAATAATGCTAATGATCATGCATTAAATTTTTTAAAAGAAAATTATTCTCCTTCATCATCTAAGTCGTCGTTCTCATAATTCTTCTCGAAGAAGTCGACATATTCCTGCAGATTTTTTCTATTGTAGAAGAGCGTGAAGTTTTTATCGTCAATCACAAATACACGATAGCCGATTGATTCTACAATCTCAAACAAGGTTTCCGATTCAGTTACCTCATCGTAATAATTCATAGCAGCATCTTTATTTTTAAATTGCTTTACAACAATCATTTGCGAATTTTTATCGAGCAACTGAGGTGTTACTTTCAAATTATCGATGCTGTGGTTTTTAGAATTATAATTCGCGAGCGAATCACCGATCGCTTTTGTTTTCGCA
>JAJAYG010000284.1 GCA_026786335.1 Chitinophagales bacterium
ATGCTTACTACAAGAAAGTACCAATTATGGTATTGGAAGATAATGCACAGTTTTACCCAAAATTATACCTGAGCGTTCAGTTCGGGAAAAAGTGGTGATATGATAGAATTGAATGTGGTAAATGAAAAACCACCAAGAATAAAAAAACCCGACTGGTTAAGAGTAAAACTTCCCACCGGAGAAAATTATCGGCATGTAAGAAACCTAGTTGATGATTTTCAACTTCACACGATTTGCGAGAGTGGTAATTGTCCTAACATGGGTGAGTGCTGGGGTGCAGGTACTGCAACATTTATGATACTCGGGAATGTGTGCACCAGATCATGCGGATTCTGTGCTGTAAAAACTGGCCTTCCTACAGAACTTGATTGGGATGAACCAGTGAGAGTTGCCAATGCAATAAAACTTATGCAGGTTAAGCATGCAGTAATAACTTCAGTTAACCGCGACGAATTAAAAGATGGTGGAGCCGGTATATGGGCCGCCACTGTGAATGCAGTTAGAGAAATTGCTCCCGGCGTTACAATGGAAACTTTAATTCCGGATTTTAAAGGGAACATGGAAAGTGTTGATGCTATGATAGAAGTTGCACCCGAAGTTGTTTCTCACAACATGGAAACAATTTCAAGATTATATCGCCGTGTGCGCCCACAAGCAAAATATGAAAGAAGCCTCGGGGTAATAAAAAGATTGAAAGCAGGTGGCATAAGAACCAAGAGTGGAATTATGGTTGGCTTAGGTGAAAGGAAAGAAGAAGTCTTTAAAGTAATGGATGACTTAAGAGATGCCGGTTGTGATGTTATTACGATAGGTCAATACCTGCAACCAACAAGAAATCATCTTGAAGTTTTAGAGTGGATACATCCTGATATTTTTAAAGAGTATGAAACTGTGGGAAGTGAAAAAGGATTTAGGCATGTAGAAAGCGGGCCACTCGTTCGATCTTCTTACCATGCAGAAAAACATTTGAAATAAATTTTTGCAGTTTCAAAATCAAATTTAGAATACAATTCTTTTACCTTAACGTGACCAAGAAAGTTAGAACAATTATTATGGAGTATAGCATTTTCTTTTAATTTTAACGCCAATAAAAAATTCAAACCAAAACATGAGAAAACTTCTTTCCTTATCTGCAGCCGTGGTTGTGGCCTTTTTTATTTTCCTGTCATTGCCTTCTGCTCTAACTTTAAAAACAGAGAATTATGAAAATGAAAAGAAAGGCGGAAAACCTGAAATTAAGGAATCCATTGACTGGTGGAACAATGCTAGAGCAAATCAGGAAACAGGAATTTTTAATCTCGCAGATATACACAAAGCAATCGAAGAAGCAAATGCAATGTCAAGTACTCGAGATGTAACTATTAACTGGGAAGAAATGGGACCAGATAATATTGGCGGCAGAACACGTTCAATACTATATGATAAAGATGTTTCAGGGCTCATTTTTATGGGAAGTGTAAGTGGCGGACTTTGGAAGAGTACAAACAATGGAGACTCTTGGATTAGAGTTGCAGGAGATTTTAGCAACAATGTTGTTACCTGTATTACGCAAGCAATCAATGGTGACTTGTATTATGGAACCGGGGAAGGATTTTATGATCTTGGTTTAAATTCTCCACTTGGTTGGGCGGCACCTGGTTTTCCTGGGGGTGGCGTTTGGAAATCGACTGATCATGGAACTACATGGTCACAACTTTCAGCTACTACACCTGCAGCAAACTTAACAACATCTGATTGGGCTTATGTAAATAAACTTGCCGTAAGTACAACCGATGCAAATAAAATTTATGCAGCTACCAACAAAGGAATTAAAATTACAAATGATGGGGGAGCAACATGGACCAATGCTGGTGGAATTGCTACTGCTTCTAACGCTTGGGAAGTTAAAATTGGAAGTGATGGAGTTGTTCAAGCAGTTTCGGCAAACAAGTATTATCGCTCAACTGCGCCCAATGGTGACGATTTTACATCGCAAATGGGCGTCGGCGGATTCCCAGCTATTCCACAGGGAAGAATTGAAATTGGAATTGGTGCTTCAAATCCCAACTATGTTTATGCCGTAATTGCTGAAACTTTAACCGCAGGTTGGTCATTGTATGGCATGTATAAATCAACTGACGGCGGGCAAAACTGGACGTTGATTGCACCGGGTAACAGCGCATCATTTGCACCACTCGGCGAACAGGGGGGATATGATATTGCTCTTGGAATTTCACCTACCGATCCTGAAAAAGTTTTTCTTGGTGGGCAACTTTCACTTTTTAGTTACACACCAGCAACAGGCTGGGTAACTTTAACCAATTGGTTTGCAGAATTTTTTGATCCTTCAATTTATGTGCATCCCGATATGCATGTAATTACATTCAACCCTAACAATTCAAGCCAAATGCTTATTGGTTGTGATGGTGGAGTATATCGCACATCAAATGCTACAGCAACTTATCCTTCATTTGAATCCTTAAATAGAAACTACATAACTACGCAACCCTATTCTGTAGATGCAAAAACAACAGGGGAGGTTATGATGGGATTGCAGGATAATGGTTGCATTTATATTGATTTTAACGGCAATACTGCAAAAGCCGGTCGCGAGATTTGGGGTGGCGATGCAATGACAGTGGAGATAGCAGCGACAAATGAAAATGCTTTCTTTGAAGAATATTTTGCAGGAGCTGTAAAGCGATCTTCAAACAGCGGTACTGGCGGATTCAGTAGTTTCTTTGATACCAGAATTGATGCTGGTGGAACAGGCTTTCCAGGTCAGGGAGCAGATTGGATTGCACCTTTCGAATTATCTGAACAAGGAAACGAACAATCATTTTTTGCATTGGGTACCGGAAGTTCAGGAGGTAATGTTTGGGTAACACTTGGTGCACTTAATTTTTCAATCAATCCTGATTGGTTTAGATTTCCTGCTACTACCGGCGTTGTTACCTGTCTTGCATTTACACCAGATGGAAACACTTTGTTTGCCGGTACAAGCACCGGAATGTTGTATAGATATTCGAACCTTATTGCGGTAAGAGACTCAGGCAAATTTAAATACCCTGCAATCAACTCTGCGGCGGATAAATGGAGTGCTGTTGATAGCGGCATAACTGTAGCGTCTGTTAGTATCGGTGCTAACCGCTATTTACGCTCTATAGCTGTTGATAGACATGATAATAATAACATTGTAGTAACTGCAGCTCGTTATGCTGCAACAAGCTACGTATGGAGAAGCACCAATGCAATGAGTACGCTTTCATTTTTAGATATCACCGGTAATTTACCCAAGATGCCTGTTTGGAGTTCATGTATTGACTATGTTAATCCAAATTTGATTATGGTTGGAACCGATCTTGGTGTTTATAGCCGCGATATTACAACCAGTGATTGGGTTGAGCAGAATACCGGTTTTGAAAGAGTTCCTGTAATGCGAATTGTGCAGGTTCCTTATTACGGCCAAACAGATTATACCTATATCGCCGGTTTTGGAAGAGGAATTTTTAAGTCGGGTAGTTTAGTTGGAATTAAAAACATTCAAAACCAAATCGGAGGCTTTAAAATATTTCCGAACCCTGTAAGCGATATTGCTACCATCAATGCAAGTATTGCTAGTGGAAGTGATGTTGCAATTAAGGTTTATGATTTAAAAGGAAATTTAGTTTATGGTGAAGTGAACAAAAACCAAACTTCGGGAAGTCATAACTATACCATCAACACAAATTCATTGAGTAATGGAACCTACCTGATTGTTATTGAAGCAGGCACATCTAAAGTTAGTGAGAAGATGCTCGTGATGAAATAATCAATACTTTGTGTCGTCCTAAAAAAGTTAAACACCTTGCAAGTTCTGCAGGGTGTTTTTTTTACTATAATTATTTACACCTTCTTTCGAGTAAGAAATAACCATTTCTTATCTCAAACAGATGATAAGAATGAATTACTTTTCGCCTTTCAAAAAAACAAAACAAAACATTCAATTTCAATCATGAAAAAACTTTTACTTCTTCTCACTTTTACTACCTTATTAAGTAATTATACTTTTGCTCAATATCCTTTGATAAGTATTAACGATTTGCAACTTGTGGATCCGCAAACACTCTCAAATGGAAAAGATACTTCACTTTATTATGGGGATACGGTGCAAGTAGAAGGAATTGTAAATTTTGATCCTTGCGATTATGGCCAGAGTACAACAGGTAGCCGAAATGGAACATGGTTGCAAACTGCTGGAGGTGGCGCTTGGAATGGTATTCATGTTTTAATTGATCCGGGGGCGTTGGGATACTCTGGTACCCTTAATGATTTGAATAATGCCGTACAGTTTATTGATAATTTTCAAGTAGGAAATAAAGTAAAGTGCACAGGTATTCTCAGCAGTTTTGGATTAACAAATGCACCCGTACCCGGTAATTCACAGATTCTTATTC
>JAJAYG010000285.1 GCA_026786335.1 Chitinophagales bacterium
CCCTTAACACAATCTTGCGATGATGCTCTGCTTAATAGATTGTGAAATACATCATCCTGCACGGGAAGCAATCAATACTTTCCAATTTAGAATTCATCTCACATTCTATTCTTCAAAACCTTAAGGTTTCTCTTGGAATGAAAAATTTCAATCACATAAATATTTTTTGCTGAAGCATCGAATTCATAAAAGATTGAGAAGGGGAATCTTTTTAAAACTACTTTTCTTATCGGAGCATCATCGAACGGAAACAATTCAGTACACTTGTCTATCAATTTGAGTTTCGCCTCAACTGCATCAAGAAACTCATCACCCAATCCAGCTTTTTTTTCTTCATACCATAAAACAGCTTCTGTAAATTCAATTTCTGCTTCAATATGAAATTGAAGAACATGCTTCATTTAGAAACTTTGCTTTGCTTCGCCTTTAATATTTTTCTTTTTACCTCACTCCATGGAACAAGCGTGGCGGTTCCGTCGTGAATGGATGCAAGCCGCTTTCGGAGAATTCTACGTTGCTGATCTGTAATTTCAAAAGGCACTTCTGTTTCTTTACTATCGCTGCCTACCTTCAATTTGCGGGAGAGTTTTTCCAAATCATCATTCAGTGCTTTCCATCTTTTGAAAGGAACAACTACTGAAGTTTTATTTCCCCTTTTGTCAACTATGTATTTTACTGCTTCCATTTTTTAAAATTGTTTTCAAAGTTAACGCAATCTTTTTCTTCAACCCAAATCCCTCAACACAATTTTCCGGTGATGTTCTGCATGATACATGGTGAAGTACATCATCTCTCGTATAGTGAGTTTGCCCAATAGCGGATGCGGAAGAATGTATGTATCCAATCGAGTTTCGGAATACCACTCGATGTTTTTGCTAATTCTGTTTACAGATTTACGCAGTGCTACAATTGTTTTCTGTTGATTGTGAAATGAAACCTTCGTGGGCAAATACCTGCCATGTGCTTTTCCGCCCTCTGCAATTTTCTGCTGATATTTCGCAACTAATTCATCATAAGTTTTTGATTGGCGGTTTGCTTTTCCATACAACAAACTGAAAACACTTTTTGGTAATCTCATAGCTAAACTCAATGTTGAAACAGCACGGTTCAAATGATCAAGTGTTTGCCCAGCATTCCATTTTCCGTCGGGTGTAAAATTGAATTGAGTTTCAGTAAGCGATTCAATGCAGTTGATGAATGCTTCGTGATTTGATTTGAGATTGGAGAGGATTTCTTCTTTGTTCATGATGTAAAATAATGTTTCCCGCAGATTTTTTATTTGATTGCAAGATAACCTTCTACCTCACAAAGTAACTGCGCTCTGAATTACATTTGCAAAAAATTTCTTTTCAATGACAAAGACCAATCTTTCCTTCCTCAAAAAATTAAAACTCAAATCAATTTCTGCAGGTGCATCAACCGGAGTAGCGTGGTTGAAAACCACAGGAGAAATAATTGAATCCTACTCCCCTGTTGATGGCAAACTGATTGGTAAAATAAAAACTGCATCACGCGGTGACTACGAAAAAGTAATTGCCACAGCAGAAAAAGCTTTTTCCGAATGGCGAAAAATCCCTGCACCCAAGCGCGGTGAAGTGGTGCGCCAGATTGGTGATGAGTTGAGAAAGCACAAAGAATCACTCGGCATGCTCGTGAGTTATGAGATGGGAAAAAGTTACCAGGAAGGTTTGGGCGAAGTGCAGGAGATGATTGACATCTGTGATTTCGCTGTCGGGCTTTCGCGCCAGTTGTATGGACTTACCATGCACAGTGAAAGACCCAATCACCGCATGTATGAGCAATGGCATCCGCTCGGAATCATCGGAGTAATTTCTGCTTTCAATTTTCCGGTGGCAGTGTGGAGCTGGAATGCAATGATTGCATTAGCATGTGGTGATGTGGTGGTTTGGAAACCATCATCGAAAGTGATGCTATGCGCTGTGGCAACACAACAAATTATTGAATCAGTTTTAAAGAGAAATAATGTACCTGAAGGCGTGTTGTGTTTGGTAGCAGGAAGTTCGAAAGAAGTGGGTGATGTAATGCTGGAAGACAAACGCATCCCTATGATTTCAGCAACCGGCTCAACCAGAGTTGGAATTCGTGTTGCACAAAAAGTGGGAGAAAGATTGGGAAGAAGTATTTTGGAATTAGGTGGCAACAATGCCATCATTATTTCGCAACATGCGAATCTTGATCTGGCACTTCGCGCAGTAACGTTTGGTGCAGTTGGTACTGCAGGTCAACGTTGTACCACAACACGAAGATTGATCATTCATGAAAAAGTTTATGAGGAAGTTAAAAAGAAACTCACTAAGATTTATTCGCAACTCAGTATTGGCAATCCGCTTGATCCGGCGAATCACGTGGGTCCATTGATTGATACAAGTGCAGTAAAAGATTTTTCTTCTTCCTTACAAAAAGTAAAAGAGCAGGGCGGAAAAATTTTGATTGGCGGAAAAGTAAAACAGGGAAAAGGATTTGAAACAGGTTGCTACGTGGAACCAAGTATGGTGGAGGTGAAAGAAAATTTACCGATTGTAAAACACGAAACCTTTGCTCCCATTCTTTACCTGATGAAATTCAAAACGATTGAAGAAGCATTGCATTTGCACAATGATGTTCCGCAAGGATTGTCTTCAGCAATTTTTACTGAGAACATGCAGGAGATGGAAGCATTTCTTTCTGTAGGCGGAAGTGATTGCGGAATTGCAAACGTAAACATTGGAACCAGCGGCGCAGAAATCGGTGGTGCATTCGGCGGTGAAAAAGAAACCGGCGGCGGAAGAGAAAGTGGCAGCGACTCATGGAAAGCATACATGCGCAGGCAAACAAACACCATCAATTATGGAAACTCATTGCCGCTTGCACAGGGGATTAAGTTTGATATTTAGTAGTGTCTGATATCTGCGTGAGCCAAGTGAAGAGCATGTGTTACACTATGCGTATTTGCATTTTAGTTTTTACTTTGAGAAAATTCAATTTATATGCCGCTGGTTTTAAGAAGAAAATACCAATGAAAAGATGGCGCTTGAATTAAATCAACTCAACAACAAAACTTCTGTTCGCAAAAAATTCAATGCAAAAAAATATTCCGGCAAAGTGAAATTCAAAGGTGATCCGTTAGCGATTCAAAAGAAGTTAAGGGATGAATGGAAATAGTATTGTTGCAGACACTAATATCCTGATTTATCTTTTTAAAGGTGATAAAACAATTGAGGCATTTCTTCAAGACAAGCAAATCTATATTTCCTTTATTACAAAGATTGAACTCTTTAGTCACCAGAAACTTACTAAATCAGAATCGGAATTTA
>JAJAYG010000286.1 GCA_026786335.1 Chitinophagales bacterium
GGATCAACACCGGCAACAGCCATTGAAACAATTCTTGCAAGTGGAATAAGATTGAGTTGCTTCAATATTTTTTCATTACATAAAATTAAAACAGCTGCACCATCATTAATGCCTGAAGAATTACCTGCTGTTACACTTCCGTCTTTTGTGAAAGCAGGTTTAAGTGATGCAAGTTTCTCCATTGATGTTGCTCGCGGATGCTCATCTTTTGAAAAAGAAATTTTTTCACCTTTTTCATTCACCACCTCAGCATCAATTAATTCATCATTAAATTCTCCTGCAGCATGCGCCTTTTGATATTTTTGTTGGGAACTGAACGCAAATGCTTCCTGCTCTTCTCTGCTGATGTTCCATTTCTTAGCAACATTTTCAGCTGTTTCACCCATTGAAAACGGAAAATATTTCTCGGCTAATTTTTTATTGGTGAATCGCCAGCCGATGGTAGTGTCATAAATTTCTGCCTTTCTCCCAAATGCTGTTTCAGATTTTGCCAATACAAAAGGTGAACGGCTCATACTTTCTACACCACATGCAAAATAAATTTCTCCATCGCCGCAATCAATGCCGCGAGCCGCATTCATAATTGCATCTAGCCCGCTTGCACACAGGCGATTTACGGTGCTGCCTGCGACTGAAATTGGTAACCCTGCAAGCAGTGCGGCCATGCGTGCAACATTTCTGTTGTCTTCACCGGCTTGATTGGCATCACCGAGAATTACATCTTCGATAAGATTTACATCAATATTTTTATTGCGATCAACAATGGCTTTGATCACCATTGCTGCTAAATCATCGGGGCGGGTATTGCTCAATGCGCCACCATACCTTCCTATGGGCGTGCGCAAGGCATCAACAACAAAAACTTCATTCATAAAATAAAATTAAAAGTGCAAATTAGGAATGAAAGATGAAAGTGATTGACGATGAACAATTGTTGGAAAGATTTTTACGATCGCAACTTCGCCGGAGTTTTTTTTACTCCTGTGGTGTTATAAGTTGAGCATAATTAAATTTCAAAAAACAGCAAATGATGTTGTTTCCAAACCGGCAATTTTGAAAAAATAAATTCCTTTTGAAATATTCGGTAGCTGAATTTTTACAAACATATTTCCTGCTTCAATTTTTCCGCTTGCGATTTTTCTTCCCATCAAATCAAATATCTCCACTTCAGTTTCTGCATCTGCAGCAGTTTTCAAATTCAAATTGAAAACCGATTCGCTGAAATTAAAATAAACAGGGCCGTCATTAAAAATATTTTTATTCTTTTTTACAGTAAATGTTTGGGTGATTTTTAATTCATTGTTTAAATAATATTCTGCTTTCCATAAACCTGGTTTTGTTGCAGGCACATCAATGTAACTCCACCAATAGAAGTACCAATACTCGGTTGGATGCGTGAAGTTGTAAGAGAACCACAATGAACCATCGGCAGCATACCATTTTATTTTGGAAACATCACCGGCTTGAACACCATAACCCTGCATCCAAAATGTTATTGCATCATCATTGGTTGAGAAAATACTTTGTGTTGGAATTCTTTCTTTGAGTGTATCAAGCGTGGGAATAAAACCCATTAAACCGTGATCGATGATTCCAAAACTATCAATGTACTGTAACTGATTTTGAAAAAGTGAAGTTGGATTTCCGCACGGCCCGCTGAAGGGATCAACATTGTAAAGCGAATCGTACCAAACTTCAAAATGCAAATGTGGATCACTAGTATAACCGCTGCTGCCTACTTCGCCGATCTTTTGCCCGGCAACAACACTGTCACCCGTTTGCACTATGATCGAATTCAATTTAAGATGCCCGTAGTAGGTATAATATTTTCCCTCATGCACAATGGAAACATAATTCCCCAGTCCGCCGCTCACTGCAGTTTTATTGCGATCGAAAAATGTATCAATGGTAAAAGTCACTTTGCCGTTTACAGCCGCATAAACATTTACGCCGCTATCCATTTGCGAAAAATTGCGGATCACAAAATCGGTTCCCTGATGGCCATCATAAGTTTTTATTCCGCAGTTATAATCTTCAATTCCATTAAACGACCAGTCAACATAATTCACCAGAAAAAAATCCTTGAGATAAGTGCCTTCTATCGGCGTAATGAATGCAGGTGATTGTGCAGCAGCAGAAGTTGTGAATAAAGTGAGTAGAAAAATTTTAATGAGGTTGCTTTTCATTCCGCTTCAAAAATGTTGTTTTCTTTGCTCCCGAAAAGTACTAATAAAATGATACAGAGAATTCAAACTCTTTGGTTGATCCTGGCAATGGCCTGTGCAGTACTGCTGCTTTATTTTCCGGTGTGGCAAATTTTTGATGGGGGAATTGAAGGCGGTATGGATGAGGTAGGTGCGGGTAAACATTTTTTTCTGCTCCCATTTGCTCCCATACTTTTTATTTTTCATTCCCTTGCCATTTATTCATTCAAAAACCGAAAGCGGCAATTGAACTTTTGTAACATTGATATTTTACTCTTCATCATTTATCTGATTGCTGTACTTGCAATTATTCAAACAGAAAATCAGATTTTTTCAGACTTTCATTTGGGTGATTTTAGATTCGGGGCGTTGCTGCCAATTATTGGAATTATTTTAAATCTAATGGCAAAGAGAGGCATTAAGAAAGATGAGGAGTTGGTGAGATCGATGGATCGGCTTAGGTGAATTGGCAGATTAAAAAATTAGGAATTAAGAATTGGGAATCAGGAATTGAACGAGTGTGGAAAAATAAATATGGGTGCTTTAAAAAACGGTAAGGAATTCTTTCGCACTTTGGATTCCTTTCAAATGATCATATTAAAATCAAAATAGAACATGGCAGCAAATGCAAATCAGGAAAAAATGAAAGCCCTTAAGCTTACGATGGAAAAAATCGATAAGGCTTATGGCAAAGGAACCATTATGAAATTGGGCGATACCATGATTGAACCCATTGAAGCAATTAGTACAGGTTCGGTAGGATTGGATATTGCTTTAGGAGTTGGCGGCTTCCCCAAAGGAAGAGTAATTGAAATTTATGGACCCGAATCTTCGGGGAAAACAACCTTAGCCATTCATGCCATTGCCGAGTCGCAGAAGAAAGGAGGCATTGCAGCTTTCATTGATGCAGAACATGCCTTCGATAAATCATATGCGCAGAACTTAGGTGTAGATGTAGAAAATCTTTTGATCTCGCAACCCGATAATGGTGAGCAGGCATTGGAAATTACTGAGAACCTAATTCGTTCGGGTGCAATCGACATTATCGTGATTGACTCTGTTGCTGCACTTACTCCACGCGGAGAAATTGAAGGCGAAATGGGTGATTCTAAAATGGGATTGCATGCACGACTGATGTCACAAGCATTGCGAAAACTCACGGGTACCATCAGCAAAACCGGTTGCTGCTGCATCTTTATTAATCAGCTTCGCGAAAAGATTGGTGTTATGTTCGGTAACCCCGAAACTACTACCGGCGGTAATGCTTTAAAGTTTTATGCAAGTGTGAGAATTGATATTCGCCGCATTGGACAAATAAAAGATGGCGATGTAGTAGTTGGAAATCGTGCAAGAGTAAAAGTGGTGAAGAACAAAGTTGCACCGCCATTCCGCCAAACTGAATTTGATATTATGTATGGTAAAGGAATTTCTAAAACAGGTGAGATCGTTGATATGGGTGTTGATCTCAACATCATTCAAAAGAGCGGCTCTTGGTTTAGTTACGATACTAATAAGTTAGGGCAAGGAAGAGATTCAGTGGTTCAGCTTTTAAAAGATAACCCCGAACTTTCTGTAGAGATCGAGAACAAAATCAAAGTTGCGGTGTTAGGTACATTACCGGAAAAACCAAAGAAGAAGAAAGACGAAGCAGAAGATTAATTCAATCAAACAGTTTTAACTCAAACAAAATAAATCATAAACAAAAAATGAAAAGATCAAGCACAGCAAAATGGAATGGCAGCGGTAAAGAAGGCAGCGGAACCATATCTTCAGAAAGCAAAGTATTAAACAACGCCACCTTTTCAACGCGCACAAGATTTCAGGATGCAGAAGGCACAAGCCCCGAAGAATTAATTGCCGCTGCACATGCAGCATGTTTTTCAATGAAGCTGAGTTTTGTTCTCGGCGAAGCAGGATTTACTCCCGACTCCATCGAAACAACTTCAACAGTTGAAATTGGCACTGATACAATTACCAATTCTCATTTGGTGGTAAAAGCAAAAGTGCCCGGCATTACAGCCGAAAAATTTCAGGAATGCGCTGCAGATGCAAAAGAAAATTGCCCTGTATCAAAACTCTTGAATGCAAAAATTACAATGGAAGCAACGCTGTTGTAAATTCTATTTTTTTGTAGAACTTTCTGTAGTTCGAAGTGTGTAAACGCTTCGAACTTTTTTTATAGCATAAAGTTTTAGCCATCTCTATTGGGGTAATGATCAAGGATAATATTTTTAGGGAAATATTTTTTTTCTTAAAAATTCCTTAACAAAAAACAATTCTAAAAGCAGAGTCAGTCAAATTTACTTCTCTGTATTTTACAATTCTCTTCAAGCCCCCATCCCTGAATTCAGGGATATTAAAAATACCTGAATTCAGGGATGCCCTGCCCATTTTGCCATAATAACTTCGTGTCTTTCTTTTAATCATAAAACTATACTTATGAAATTATATTTATTTTTTTTCTCCTTTGGTTTATTCAGCACCTTCGCTTTCTGATTGTTGGATGATCACCATTCTCTCCAGTGCCGGTGATTCCATTTACGCTGATCACAATATTGATTTGGGCTTTGAATTTAAGATCAATGACAATGGCTGCCTCACTTACTTTGATAAAACAGATTCCTCTTTTGCAATGCTTGATTCGGGTTACAACCTGATTAAAAAAATGCACATGGGAAATGGTTATAAAGCAAACAAGCATGAATTCAAAATTTTTCCGAATGGATATCGGCTTATGCAATGTTATGATGCCCAACAAATGGATATGACTTCTTATGGTGGCAAGCCCGATGCACAGGTAACAGGATTGGTTATACAAGAGATTGACTCCAATAACAATGTAATATTTGAATGGAGATCATGGGATCATTTTCTGGTGACTGATGCGGCTCCGGATATTTCTCTTACCGAACAGAACGTTGATTATGTACACTGCAATGCAATGGAACTTGATTTTGACGGCAACCTTTTACTGTCATCACGCAACATGGATGAGATCACAAAAATTAATCTTAATAATGGAGATATCATGTGGCGCATGGGTGGCAAACACAACATGTATACATTCATTAACGACAACGATGCACCAAAACCTTTTTCACATCAACATCATTTCACACGCTTGCCAAACTCACACTACACCATGTTTGATAATGGAAACTATCAAAACCCAACCAGATCGTCAGCAAAAGAATTTGTATTGGATCAGGTAAATAAAACAGCAACACTTGTTTGGAGCTATTCGCACCCTACTGTAAACGGTTATGAAGTATTTGGATCGAGTTTAGGCAGCGTACAATCGTTACCAAATGGTAACCGGTTAATTAATTGGGGACAAATTTCTCCTAACTCACCTTTTGCAAAGATTCCAAATTTTACCGAAGTTGATTCGAGCGGCAATATCGTTTGGGAATTTATTTTCGCAGATAGTTCTTATGTTTCATACCGCGCATTTAAACTGCCATGGGATCGGTGTAATCTAATCTCTGATTCTTCATTAATTGCAAACAGCGTTTCAGAATTCTCTTCAGATTTGCAGTGGAACAATAATGCGAAGATTTCTGATTTAGTTTTAGAATATAAAGAGTGCAGTTCTTCATTTTGGATCGAAGTTCCCCTCGATACAAACTTTTATCACCTACCTGGTTTGCATCCAAACACATGTTACGATTGGCGTGTGCAAT
The DNA here is from genome assembly GCA_026786335.1 of Chitinophagales bacterium. Taxonomy (GTDB): domain Bacteria; phylum Bacteroidota; class Bacteroidia; order Chitinophagales; family UBA10324; genus JAJAYG01. The sequence continues at coordinate 5,888 of JAJAYG010000286.1, forward strand.
CCATTTGTGATATTTATGCTGACAGTTTTTATACTACCTCCCACCACTTCGTAACATTAAATGCGGTAGCGGCATTTGAACCGGCATTCACGCAATCTCATTTTACTTTATATCCCAATCCTGCAGTTGGTGAAACAGCCTTAAAATTTGCCAGCGCAATGAACTGCAATGCTGAAATAACGATTTATGATTTGCCCGGAGCAATAGCTTTTCACAAGATATTATTTGTTCAAACAGGAACTAATAAGACAGAGGTTAACCTGCAAAGTTTAAAGCCGGGAGTATATATTGTTGAACTAAAACTAAGTTCAGGAAAATATTATCAGCAATTGGTAATTCAATAAACCGCACAAGAAAATATTTACCTCAGAAATTACTGAGTCAATTATTAAATGCTACCAGGTGAGAAAGGATTTGTCTTAAGGTTGATCAATCTTCTGCCTTGCTCTTAAGCTTATCGAAGCATTTAAGAACACTTCGATAAACTCAGTGTGACAAAAACCAAGATTGTAAATATTATCTGCACTTTACCTCAACATTTTAAATGCATGCACCCAATCGTTCTTTAAAAATCCTGGTATGCACCACAAGATCGCAAGTGGCTCAATCGCTCTTGCTGCTTCTGCTTTCCCCATGTCATCAGTTTCCCAGCCAAAGAGGTCAAGAATTTCAGTCACTTCTTTTCTGGCTTCATCATTATTTCCGCAAATGAACATGGTTGGTTTGCCACCGGCAAAATCCGGATTTACCATTGAAGCACTTCCAACAGAATTAAAACATTTTACAAAATTTGCTTCAGGAAATTTTTTTTGCAATTCTTCCATCAGCGATTGATTGATGCTGGTTGTATATTTCAATACACCGTTTTCAGGCGGAGCAGAATCAATTGGGTTTGTGGTATCAATCACTGTTTTGTTTGCAAAGTTTGCAGCACCTGCAAGGCTGATTACATCTACTGCTGCATCACCTTTCACTGCTAAAACAATGAGGTCGCCAAACGCTGCTGCTTCTTCGAACGAGCCCGTTTTTCCATTGTTCTGGCTTTTCCATTCATGTTTTGATAACTCGCGGCTGCCGATCATTACATCGTAACCATGTTTAATAAATCCGCTTGCTAATGTTTTACCTACGGCTCCACTGCCGAGTATTCCAATTTTTTTCATAGATTGTTTTTTTGTTTTTTGAAATGAAGAAAAAATTTTGTTGAAGATTATTTTCTGTAAACACATGAAATAGAATTCAGTTCAGAAAATTACATGACGGCTGAGGGAATTAAATATTTTCTTTATTAAAAAAATAATTAAAATTATAATTGAAGAATTGTACTTTGAAGCTTTGTGCTTATTTAAATTTTAAAGTGCCGCTCACCTGCATTCTCACATTTGATTTTATCTTGCACCATTGATTCATCAATTACTTTCTCAATTCAAAAAAATAATTCTTTGTGATAAAAATAATTCCACAAGCGAGAGTAAGAATGTTTGAGCAGAATATCTGTGAGGAAGAAGTTGAATACACGATTGAAAATGGTGAACGCTTTAATGCCAAATATGGAAGATCTGGATTTCGTTGTAATTTATATTCGAAGAAAATTGGAAAGGAAATTTTTATAGCATAAAACAAGTTGAAGTATTTGTTGAACCCTAAGAAAATAATTTGATAGTTGTTTCTCTCAACTCAAAATTTTTCTAACTCATGCAAGTAATTGTCGATCATAAATAGAATGTTGCCTACATCCGCTTTAAGGAGAAACCCGAAACAGTAAATTCAATAAAATTATCTGATGATTTTGTTCTTGATCTTTCACCCGATGGATCCATCTATGGTATTGAGTTACTCAATGCAAAAGAACAGTTGGATGATCATCTTACCCTTATCAATTCTGTTACAGGTAAACAGGATGTGTTGAAAATTGCAGGTTAGTATTTATCTGCGTGCATTCAAATGAAATTAAAATAGAAAAATAGTTTTTTCCTTTCTCCAAAAATTCATTCCAATAAAAAATCGTTGCGGCTATGCATTTGCCTTTATCTTGCACCAATCATGGATGAAGAATTCGTTGATGAATTTGAAAGTGCGAACTCGAGCTTGGTAAAAACTTTTGGCGGTGCTGTGCATGGTGTTGATGCGCAAACCATCACCATCGAAGTCAATCTTACATCAGGAATTCCCGGTTGGTTTATTGTTGGCTTGCCCGACAATGCAGTAAAAGAAAGTGTGCATCGTGTTGAGTCGGCATTAAAGCATAAAGGGTTTCGACCGCCACGTAGAAAAGTTGTGGTCAATCTTGCGCCGGCAGATATTCGCAAAGAAGGATCATCTTACGATTTACCAATTGCCATCGGAGTTCTTGCAGCATCAGATCAGGTGAACTCAAAATTGCTCTCGAAGTATTTGATCATGGGCGAACTTTCATTAGATGGTTCGCTGCAACCCATTCGTGGTGCCTTGCCCATTGCCATTCAGGCGCGCAAAGAAGAGTATGAGGGTTTCATTCTTCCAAAACAAAATGCAAGAGAGGCAGCCATCGTAAACAACATTAAAGTTTATGGCGCCGTAAATATTGACGAGGTAGTAGATTTTTTAAACGGCAAAAAAGATTTGGAGCAAACAATTGTTGACACGCGAAAAGAATTTGCCAATCAGCAGGAACATCTTGAATTTGATTTCGATGATGTAAAGGGGCAGGAAAACATCAAGCGCGCTTTGGAGATTGCAGCAGCAGGCGGTCACAATGTAATTCTCATTGGTCCGCCGGGTGCAGGCAAAACTATGCTGGCAAAAAGATTTCCATCCATACTTCCGCCGCTAACATTGCAAGAAGCAATGGAGACCACAAAAATTCATTCTGTTGCAGGCAAACTCGCTGCAGAAACTGCACTTGTATCGGTGCGACCTTTTCGATCTCCGCACCATACCATTAGCGATGTTGCATTGGTTGGTGGGGGAATGAATCCGCAGCCCGGTGAAATTTCATTGGCGCATAACGGCGTTTTATTTCTCGATGAGCTTCCCGAATTTAAAAGAACCGTGCTTGAAGTTTTGCGGCAACCGATGGAAGAACGCAGAGTCACCATTTCGCGTGCAAGATTTTCTGTTGACTACCCTGCAAGTTTTATGTTGGTGGCGGCAATGAATCCGTGCCCGTGCGGTTATTACAATCACCCCGAGAAAGAATGTGTGTGTGCACCTGGTGTGGTTCAAAAATATTTGAACAGAATTTCGGGGCCGCTGCTCGATAGAATTGATTTGCATGTGGAGGTTACACCTGTTCCTTTCAAAGAACTTTCTTCAAAACAAAATTCCGAAAAAAGCAAGAGCGTTCGCGAGCGGGTTATTGTTGCGAGGCAGATTCAGGCTGAAAGATTTAAAGAACAAAAAGAAGTTTATTGCAATGCACAAATGAATGCGAAGCTGATGCGCGAGTTCATTCACATGCCTGCAGCAGGCGACAACCTGATTAAAACTGCTATGGAAAAATTGGGATTATCTGCCCGTGCTTATGACCGCATTCTAAAAGTTTCGCGCACCATTGCCGACCTCGCAGCAAGTGATGAAATTTTGATCGAGCATCTTGCCGAAGCAATTCAATACAGAAGTTTAGATAAGGAGAGTTGGGCGGCGTAAAAAAATCTTGGATGTGTTCCCAAAGGGATCCCTTCGGGAGATCGTTGATCTTTGATGTGGGTTAAGAAAATTCAGAGGTATAAAATTTATGCCCCTGTTGCCGTGTGTTGCGGTTGCACATACAAACTCTCTCCGACGCCGAGTCTCCTCCCGAAAGCCATTGTGCGCAAGCGAGGGACTCGGCACTTAGCATTCACTTACACCATTAATAAGATTCAATTTGCCTATTTCAAAACAACACGTATGTTTACACTTAACACGTGCTTATGAAAACTAAACTAACCCTTACGGTAAACGAGCGGGTAATCCTGCGGGCTAAGCGACATTCTAAAAAAACCGGCAAATCTCTTTCGCGAATGTTTGAAGAACTATTTGAAGCAGGCGAACAAACTCCAATGAAAACGGAAGCAGCCCGCGCTGCCGGTCGGTTGCTCGATCATTTAGAGAAATCGAAACCAGTTAAAACTTTAAATGACAAATCACTTTTGCAAAAACATTTAATCAAGAAGTATGGGTGATGTTTTTCTCGATACCGATGTTGCTTTCGACATCCTTTCAAAAAGGCAACCTCATTTTCCCGATTCAGTGAAGCTGCTTCAACTTGCAGCAGGGGGAAAAATTCGCCTCATGATTTCTGAGGGTTCATTAGCTACACTTTTTTATTTGTCATTTGATATTTACAAAATTCAAAATGCTGCCATCAAACTTTTGGAATTTGTAAAGGCCTGCGAATTAGTTCATGCGAATAAGCAGGTTGTAAGCGGCGCACTGCAATCAGCATTTCGCAATAAAGAAGATGCACTGCAATATTTTACAGCTTTAAATGCCGGAGCAGAATATTTTGTTACACGCAACATCAGGGATTATAAAAACGCTGTAACAAACTTGCCTGTAATGTTGCCGGTAGATTTGGTAAAAAATATTTGAGATTATTATTTCCACCACCTGTGAAAGCTTTTGAATTTACTTTCAAAATAAAATTTCACTCACAACATTGTTGCGAATGATTTTATTTCCTACAAAAAAAATTATTAAGGCTCAGTAAACTTGGGTTCGCTTGGTTCAGTAACTTCATAGTCACGCTCCCATCCTTCGTTTTGCAGCGTAATGGATTCAATTGCAACGCAGGGTTCGCCGTTGCTGTTTAATTCGCTTAGCGGAACATATTCCGATGGCCAGCAACGAAAAATTTTCCATGCCTTCGCAAGTTGACCGGCTTCGTTGTAAAACTCTAGTATTACATCTTTTCTAAAATCTGCGAGTGAAACCTCGGCACCAAGTCCACTGCCGAAGTTCCATACTTTATTTGCCCATCTTTCAAATTCCACATCATGTGAGATTCCTCTCTCCAAAACGATTGGCTCGAAAGAAGTTAATGAAGGTGATTTGCGAAGCGAACTCGGGTCTCCGCCTTCACGATGTTCCACCACATCAGTGGTTCGCTTGAGCGCGCTTACCCTGCTTATGCCTGCAACATATTTGCCGTCCCATTTAATCCTGAATTTAAAATTTTTGTAAGGATCAAAACGATTTTTATTTACTGTGAACTGTGCCATAATTATTTGTTTTTAGGTTATATTTTTTGCTGTCGTTAGGTTGTTTTTTTACAGAATTAATTTTAAAAAAATATCAAAATGCCTCGGTCAAAAATAGTTCTAATTGTTGCTGAGCGATTAATTGAATTAAGCATCAATGGTTAAAGATTGCAAGCGTTTTTTCTCTGCGCCGTTCAATTTCATTTTTCAAAGCATGGAAACTTACTTGCTCATTCAACTAATTAATTTTTTTACCTTAGTGCCAACAATTGATCAATATGGAAAACAAAAATTTCAATTTTTATATCTATGCATTTGCAATTTTCTTTTTATTCGCCTTATGTGATTATTCCTGTTCTTCAGGTAAAAAGGAACTCATTATTCAAGGAACAGTGCAATCAGTTGAAAGAGGGAAAGATGGTTATACCGCCACTCTTACCGCTGATGACGGAAGTGATTTTGATGCCGTTTTCAGTAAGGTAAAACTGGGTGACGACTACCGTGTATTCACTGTAGGCGAACGGTTAAGAGTGGCAGGCGACTCAATAAGGATTAATAACAAATTGACGGTGGCGGTAAACAAAATCAATCCCAACATTATTCCTCAATAACCAAGCGTTTATTCATAGCAATACATAGCGATTAATTTTAAACACAAGCATTGAAGTTAGAATGTTTATACTTTGATTTATATTAACGGCATTAATCAGAAACCGGCAAATCAACTTTGTTAATCGCTTGAAAAGAATATAGCAACAGGGACGAAAAAGACAGAGAGAAAAATTATTTACCGGCTTACTAAAGCATCAACTTCTTTACCGAGCGAAGCAAATATTTCTTCAACACTTCCCTCACCATTGAGTTCAATAAATTTTTTCTGGTTGCTGTAGTATTCCGAAAGTGGAAGAGTTTGATTTTTATAAACCTTAAGCCGTTCGCGAACAATGTTTTCATCATTGTCGTCACTGCGCCCCGATGTTTTTCCGCGAAGCAAAATTCTTTTCAACACCTCTTCATCATTCACATTTAGTGAAAGCACAACACTAACAGGTGTTTTGTTTTTTTCAAAATACTGATCCATAATTTCTGCCTGCGGTATGGTACGCGGATAGCCATCAAATAAAATTCCGGCTTCGCATTGCTCAGGATTGTTTACAATTTCTGCTGCCAATACTTTAAAGGTAACTTCATCGGGCACCAGTTTTCCCGCATTCAAATACTTTGTTACTTCTTGCCCTAATGGGGTGTTGCCTTTAATTTCTCTTCGAAAAATATCGCCCGTAGAAATATGAAAGAGTGAATATTTTTCTTTCAACTTAATTGCCTGCGTTCCTTTACCGCTGCCCGGCGGGCCGAATAGAATTATATTTAACATTACGGAATTCTGAATTTTGATTTTGGATTTTTTTTCAACTTTTCTAAAGTTTAAATTTTTGGAAAAGTTAGTTTCAGCAAACACACTTATTTTTTCTACTTTCTGCTTTCAATTTTCTTCCATTTGTCTCAAACCTTTACATAAATATCTTTCAGGTTTCTTCCCAACCCATCATAATCTAATCCATACCCAACCAAAAAATCGTTTGGTACTTCAAAACCTATGTATTCCACATTGAATTTATAAAGCAATGCAGCAGGTTTTAGAAGTAAAGTGGCAATAATTACGCGGGCAGGTTTTTGCTTTTTTAGAATCTCCAGCATTTCAAAAATTGTTTTTCCCGAATCTATGATGTCTTCAACAATAACAATTGTTCTGCCTGTTACCGACTTTTCTAAACCAATTCTTGTAAGAACCTCACCGGTTGATTCAGTGCCTGAGTAAGAGGCCAGTTTAACGAATGTGATCTCGCTTTTGATGGTAACTTCTTTCATCAAATCTGCTGCGAACATAAATGAACCATTAAGAATGCCGATGAACAATGGCGATTCATTTTTTAAATCGGCATTGATCCTTTGAGCAATTTCTTTTACCCGGGTTTGTATCATTTCATTCGAAATATAAGAGCGAAACTCAAGGTCATTTACACGTACAACATCCATGCGGTAAAAATAACTTTTAGAATGAAAGAGACAAGAGAAAGAAAAGAGAAGTGATTTTTTTTGAACTGAAGAAATTATTCTTTAACAATTTCATATTGTGTTTTTGAAGCTCGCCTTGATGGAAGCCATGCTGCAATCAACCCAATGATCATTACAGTAAAGAATACCAGAATTAGGTCGCCGATTTTTAAATCAACCGGGTAAGCATCAATAACAAAAGAGCCGCCGCCAATTTTTAGAAATTCAAATCTATGTTGCAGCCAAATGATGGTAATGGCAATTGCAAAACCAACACTACAACCAATAAAAGCAAGCAGAACGCCTTCATACAAAAATATTTTGCCAATCAAGGCATCATCTGCACCCATGGTTTTAAGAATAGAAATATCTTTTTTCTTTTCAATCACCAGCATTGAAAGAGAGCCAATGATGTTGAATGCTGCGATAATGAGTATGAGTGTTAGAATAGCATACACAGCCCACTTCTCGGTTTTCATCACCTTGTATAAAGTTTCATTTTGCTGCAATCGGTTTTTTACTTTAAAACTATTTCCGAAAATTTTTTGAATTTGGGATTGAAGTAAATCTGCATCAACATTATTATTCAGTGCAATTTCTATAGCAGAAACCTGGTGATCGTATCCGTTAAGTGCTCTTGCAAAATCTAAGGGAACAAAAATGTATTTGCTGTCAAATTCGCTTTGAATTGCAAAACTTCCAGAGGGTTTTATTAAGTCTCGGTTAAATGCATCTTCAGGATTGATTGCATTGGTCTTTCCTTTTTTAGGTATGTACAATGCGATGAAACTTAAGGGATCGGCATAATTGATTTGCAGTGATTGTGAAATGCCTGCACCGAGCACGGCGAAATCCTGTTTGCCATCATTCAATAAAAAAACACCATCATAAATTGCAGAATCAATTCCCGAAACAGAACCATAATTTAACTCAACGCCTTTTACAGTTGCAATGTATTGCATGTCGTTATGCGTTAAGAGTGCATTTTCTTCAATCACTTTTGAAACCGCCCGAATGCCTTTGAGTGATCTTAATTCAACAAGCTTAGTTGAATCCGGAACAAATGATTTTCCAACTGTTGCAGTAATTTTAAAGTCGGGGTTGAAGGAATTGTAGAGCGAGATCACCAATCCTTCGAAGCCATTGAAAACGGAAAGTACCAAGATCAAACCACCGGCACCTACCAGAATGCCCAATACACTCACCCATGAAATAATATTGACTGCATTCGAAGATTTTTTTGAAATCAGGTATCGGCGGGCAAACGTAAGAGGCAGGTTCATTTTTTCAGCGACTTAAAAATTTCTTCTAACCTAAAAACTTCATCGAGTGTTTCATCGAGGTAAAAATTTAATTCAGGAATCCGGCGAACCTGGTTTCTGATTTTATTGCCAAGGTGGCGGCGGATATCTGCCGAATGTTTTGTGATTTCTTCAATAAAATTTTCTTTGTCTTTTATCTTAAACAAACTCAGGTAAATTTTTGCAAGACCCAGATCGGGCGACATGCTTACCTGCGTAATCGTTACCATTCCTCCCTTAACCATTGAAAGATTTTCCCTTAGAAAAATCTCACTCAGTGTTTGCTGAATTACACCTGCTACTTTTCTTTGCTTCACTGTTTCTTCCATACACCAATAAATTTTTATTGCAATCTTGAACGAATGTAAAAGTAAATGATAAACGCAGTAAAATAATTTTTGCGCTCAGCCGTATTGTAACTATGCATTTGATGGTGCAGTTTGAAA
>JAJAYG010000287.1 GCA_026786335.1 Chitinophagales bacterium
AGATATTGTTGATATGCGTGAGGATAGCGGATTGAATTTTTTTGCGCCAATCAAATACAATCATCAAGAGCGGGGTTATTATTATACGCAGGAAGGATATTCTATTTCTGAAATTCCAATTGAAGCAGGCGATTTGAAAACACTGCAGTTTGTTGGAGGCATTGCGGAATTGTTCGGCGACTTGAGTGAGTTCAAACAGTTTGAAAAAATCGTGAGCAAACTTACCGACTACTTTAAGATGAGCGGATTGTTGGAAGAAGAGGATATGAAGAACTACATCTCTCTCGAAAAAAATGAAAGCGCATCGGACACGCAATGGATTGAACTTATACTTAAAGCAATCAAAGAGAGTGTACTGTTGAAAGTGACGCACCAAAAATTTCTTTCAGAAAAATCAAAAGAACATTTGCTCCAGCCATACTTGCTCAAAGAATTTCGTGAGCGCTGGTATTTGCTTGCAAAACGAAAAGGAGAAAATAATTTTCTGACTTATGGATTGGACCGAATCAAAGAATGTGAGATGATGAAGGGAGATAAATTTATCCGGGATAAAAAATTTGATCCACAATTATTTTACAAGAATGCTTATGGAATTATCGTATCAGATGATTCTCCTCAGGAAATTCGTCTTTCATTCACACCGCTTCAAGCAGAATATATTCTTAGTCAAAAGTTGCACGACTCACAAAAAATAATTTCACATACTGAAAAGGAAACTGTGATCAGTTTGTATCTCGCAATCACTCACGATTTTATAATGCAGTTGCTTTCGTATGGTGCTGAGGTGAGGGTGTTGAAGCCGAACGGGTTGGTGAGGAGGTTGAAAGATGAAGTGGAAAAATTGAGAGAACTCTATTTCAGGAACTGATCCGTTAAATAAATGAAATTACTTCATCGCATAGTTTTTTGTAACTACTTCCTTTCTTTCTGCTATCTGGTCTACCTGTAACAATTATTTTTGATGACTTATAATAACCTCTCTTCTCTACGTATTTAGTTCCTTTTTCCAACTTTACGTTTTCAAGTTCATTAAGAACCCATTTCCCCCAAGTTGAATAATCTGTCATCATCAGAATTATCTTTGGTTGAAGTTCTTCAATTTCCATTTTGAACATTTTCACTGAGCCTTCAAATTGTGCAATCACTTCCTGTTCATTGGGATTTCCAGAATTTTTTACCGCAGGTGCAATTTTGTAGAGATTGCTCCATGCAATGTGACTCATCCAATTTGGGTCAGGTTCTTCCACATTCAGAATTGATCTGTGAACGATTTTATCAAGCGATCTCCAAAATTTTGATTTTTTTAGGTTGTATTCTTCTTTTACAATTCCATTGTAATTATTGTAAACCCATTTTAAATTAGAATAAGTTTCATTATCTCTTGAATAGAGGATGCTTTCATTTGCCTTTCCTTCAAAGTTAATCTTGTTAAACTGAACATGCCAATTATTTGGTGCGCGCCCAACAACCAATATTCCCTTTCCTCTTTGAAATAAAGTTCCGATTTGTGGAAATACCAGAACGTATTTACGCCCCTTCTTTAAGTATTCAGAAATTTTTGGCTTTGTAAGGAATTCCTTGTAAGTTTCTGTAAATATTTTTTCGTAGTTGTTTGAAAATTTCATGTTTATATTTTTTATAGCTGTTAAAGTTATCAATGTTATTCAATACCCAATCCCCCTTTTCTCCTCGTGAAAATTATTCTGCCCAAAGTTAAAAATTTCTGCCAGTGTCATTTCGGTTTCAGTATTTGTTTTAAAGCCGAGCCGATCAATCAACTGCTGCGATTTGTTCACTGTCAACTTTTTAAATTCGTATTCTGCAATTAATCTTCCTTTTCGCAGCAGTGCATCATCAATACGCGATACAGCACAATTGAACGTGCAAACAATTTGAATGCAAAGGCAATCACCGAGAAACCCATCACTAAGGTTCAGCAAATTCGCAACTACATTTTTCCCAAAACCATTTCGCTGACTAATCACGTTCTCTGCATCTTCAACAATTAAAATTGAATTTGGATACCATGAAAGGAAGTTGATGAAATTAGGTGCTGCCACATTTTCAATTAAATCTGCCGGAACGTAAATCACTTGCTTGTGAAGTGTCTGCGCTAAGAATCTCAGGTAAGATGTTTTCCCTGTCCCGGGTTCCCCATGAAGAAGAATAATTCCTTTATCATTTTGCTTTTTTAAACGCTTGAGAATTTCGTTATGCACTTTCCTAAATTCATCATTGTAAAATGCACCGATATCGAATGAAACTTTTGGAATTTGAAATTCTCTTAGAGCAAGATTATTTCCATCATGAATGATTAAATTTACGTTGCTTTTTCTGCGGCTTCTTGCTCTTGATGATTTTGCTGTCTCAAAAACTTCTTCAACAACTTCTTTGTCGCTGTTAGGACCATAATAAATTTCAGTGCATTCATTATTGCTGGTGTGGTAAGCCCAAATATTCTTTTGAATGATTCCGATCCATTCCAAGTATTTGGTTTTACCTGAATGGGTTTCAAATTTCTTAGAAAAAACTGTTGAGCAATCTTTTAATTCAAATCTTGATTGTAATCGCGAAATCAATTTTTCACCATTCAGGTTTCTGAACTGCTGGTAGTTTGGTATGTATCCATTCGCATAGCTGAACAATACCAATGGATTTAAAAAATCGTCGTTGCGCAAGTATCTCGCAATCGGGTTGTATTTGAAAACATCTGTCCAGCCAAAGTTGTCATTATTCTTCCCTGATGAAATTTTGATTCCTTCGACTCCATCATGGGCCATAGTTTCTGCATTCATAAATTTTTTGGATGCAAATGTCGAGAGCTACTTCGCAATGTATTTGAGGAGCAGTTTTTTATTTAATTCTAATCCATTTCTATCAGTGTAATCACTTTCTTAATCAGTGTAATCACTTCTAATCTGTGTAATCATTTTCAAACATTATTCATAAACATCTGCACCGCCATAGCCAGTAGAATGATTCCAAAGAATTTCTTCATTACCGAAAGTGTTTGAACACCTAATTTTTTTTCCAGCCAGTTCATTGAAATCAATACCACAAACATGATCACAAGGTTTACAAGAATACCAACTACCACATCAGGAATTGCATATTTAATTCTCAATGAAATAATTGTTGTGAGTGTTCCAACTCCTGCAAGAATGGGAAATGCAATGGGAACTATGTTACCCGATTTTCCTCCATCATCACTCTTAAATATGGTTGCACCTAAAATCATTTCAAGAGAAAGCAATAACAACACCACTGCGCCTGCAATTGCAAATGACTTCACCTGAATTCCTAAAACGCCAAGCAAACTTTCGCCAATGATGGTGAATGCAATCATCAATATTCCTGAGAAGCCAATGATAGAAACAGGTTTTAATTCACCCGTCGCCTTCTTTACACTAATGATGATAGGCACTGAGCCAAGTATGTCAATTACCAGAAATAGCGTAAGAGAAATTGATAATATATTTTGAATCGAAAACATGATGCGTAAATTTTAACAGTGAATAATCTTGCAGCTAATATGCAAGCGAAAGAGAAAATGATAATTAAAGGGAAATGAATCTTAGATCAGGAACAACAAGTCCATGATATACCCCAAGCGGAACGTTGGAGCGCAGAAGTAAAATGTGGTATGGCAACTTTAACAAACATGGTGCAAAGATACTCGCG
>JAJAYG010000288.1 GCA_026786335.1 Chitinophagales bacterium
ACATAATCACCCTTCTTTAAAACTTTGCCAATGGTTTCAGATGCACGAATGAGCGGCGTAAGGTCGGGCACATTGTGATCGTCAACAGGAGTTGGAACACACACGATATAAAATTTTGCACTGCGCAAAACTTCAAGATCATTGCTGAAATTAATATCGGAGTTTTTAAAATCTACTGTATCTAATTCTTTGCTCGGGTCTTCACCGCGATTCATCATTGCCACTCTTTCGGCATTGATATCGAAACCAATTACCGAAATCTTTTTTGCAAATGCCAGTGCAATCGGCAACCCAACATAGCCAAGCCCTATTACAGCGAGTTTTTCTTTTTTATTTATCAGTTCTTCAAACACGGATTATAAATTCAATTCAAAAAAAAATTCAAATGGTTTTAGTTATGTCAATGAAGGAAAATCATCGATAAGAAAGCGTTATGCCGGCAACTGAATTCTCTCTCCGGTTTTTTTTTATAATCTCTATAAATGGATTTTCATTTTCTGTTGCACCGGTTTGGTAAGTATGAAGTTCTATATTCGGATAGTTGATTTTTATTTTTACCAACTGTTCAACATCCTTAAATGCTACGCCAATAAACTCATCGGCCCAAAGCGCTAAATCTATATCTGAATACTCATGCGTCTTGCCGTTCACAGTTGAGCCAAACAACCAAGCATCTGAAATATGAATTCCATAGTTTGATATTTCCTGCAGAAATTTTTCTACTTCTTTTTTAGCACTTCCTTTTGTAACCATTTTCTGATGTCTTTAACCATTTCGAAATTCTCATCCATGTATTTTTTGTTGCAATTTTATGTAACTCTTTGTGGTATTCCGGGTACCGTCCTTCCAGTTGCCACAAATTCATTACTTCAAACTCTTCTCTTCTTTTATCTGTGAGAGTGACATTACATTCAATTGCAATTCTGGTAAGGTTATGAATTTTAGGAGGAAAATTCGATTCATTATTTAATACCCAAACTCCTTTTAATAATTTTTCAATTGCAAGATGCCAGCTAAAAAGGGTAAAAACATTTCGCTTGCTTTTGTATAAAACTTTTGAATCCTGCCAACTTCTTTCGGCCTCATCAGCCCAATATCTGATATGTTCATCTTTCGTCATCATCGGTTTGCAAAGATAATGATTGAGGTTACTTAACTGATTCGTTGTATTGATGCACCTTTCATTTCATACCGCTGCCCACTCTCACTGCAAACTGCAATTCCTTTCTCATCAAAATTCAAACGCTGCCCAAACTCACTCATCCATCCAATGTGTTTTGCAGGATTACCTACTACGAGTGAATAAGGTTTTACATCTTTACTCACCACAGCACCCGCACCAATAAAAGCAAATTCTCCGATGGTGATTCCACAAATGATGGTTGCGTTTGCACCGATAGTTGCTCCGCGTTTTACTAAAGTTTTTTGGTACTGATCTTTTCTTACAACGGCACTTCTCGGATTTATTACATTGGTAAAAACCATCGAAGGGCCGAGGAAAACATCATCTTCACAAATTACTCCTGTGTAAATTGAAACGTTGTTCTGCACTTTCACATTTCGACCTAAAATCACTTGAGGTGATACCACTACATTTTGACCGAGGTTACAATTTTCTCCAATAATACAATCGCTCATTAAATGGGTGAAGTGATAGATTTTTGTTCCGCTGCCAATTACACAACCATCATCAATGATTGCAGTTTCATGCGCAAAAAAATCTTTTTTCATTTCACTCATCTTTATTTTACGTTGAGTGCTTTCTTAAAATAATCGTACGTGATTTTTACTCCTTCTTCGCGACCAATCTTCGGTTCCCAACCCAAAATATTTCTTGCTTTTGTGATATCGGGTTTCCGCTGTTTGGGATCATCTTTCGGAAGATCATGGAAAACAATTTTCTGTTTGGTACCTGTAAGTTTTATGATCTCTTCGGCAAACTGAAGAATGGTAATTTCATCGGGGTTGCCGCAGTTAACAGGCAAATGATAATCACTCATAAGCAGGCGATAAATTCCATCCACCAAATCACTAACGTAACAGAATGATCTTGTTTGTTTGCCATCACCAAACACAGTAATGTCTTCTCCTGTGATCGCCTGAAAAAAATGATTCGGCAACACCCTTCCATCATTCAATCTCATACGTGGGCCGTAAGTATTAAAGATGCGAACGATGCGGGTTTCAACACCATGCGCATTGTGATAAGCCATGGTGATTGCTTCCTGAAAACGTTTTGCTTCATCATACATACTGCGCGGTCCAATGGGATTTACATTGCCCCAATATTCTTCGGGCTGCGGATGCACCAGCGGATCGCCATAAACTTCTGAAGTAGATGCAAGAAGAATTCTCGCACCTTTTGCTTTTGCAAGTCCAAGACAATTATGAGTTCCTAATGAACCAACTTTTAAAGTTTGAATGGGCCACTTCACATAATCAACCGGACTGGCAGGTGATGCGAAGTTGAGGATGTAATCAAGCTTACCGGGGATATGAATAAACTTCGAAACATCCTGATGATAGAAACTGAAATTTTTAAGAGGGAAAAGATGTTCGATATTTTTGAGATCGCCGGTAATCAGGTTATCCATACCGATCACTTCAAAATCTTCTTTTATAAACCTATCGCACAAATGTGAACCGATGAAACCGGCTGCGCCGGTGATTAAAATTCGCTTGCTCATTTTATTTTTTAGTGCGGCGAAAATAGCAAAAATGACTCTGTGAATTGAGGATGAAGAACTTATTGATTTATTTTGCTCAACAATTCTTCAGCGATTCTTCTTTTCAATCTTTATTGAATGAAATTCATTTTTTCTCTCTTACTGCTTTTCGTTTCCAGATTTTCATTTGCACAAACACAAATACAATTTCAGGAAATCACACTTGCTGAAGCATTACAAAAATCGCGCACCGATCACAAACCTGTTTTCTTAGAATGCTTTGAATCGTGGTGCACGCATTGCAATAAAATGAAAGAGGAAGTTTTTACAGATTCATCCGTAGCTGCTTTTTACAATTCAAATTTCATTTGCATTCAACAAGATCTGGAAAAAGGCAATGGACCCGCCATGCATCTGATGTTTGCGGTTAAAGCATTCCCCACTTTTATTTTCCTCGATAGCATTAACACCACACTTTACAGAATGGTAGGTGAGTTTAAAGCTGCCGATTTAATTGAGCAGGGAAAAAATGCATTGAATCCTGAGAAACAATTGCCAACTCTTAAAAATATTTTTGAATCAGATATAACC
>JAJAYG010000289.1 GCA_026786335.1 Chitinophagales bacterium
CAACAGAAATGCGACTGAAGCTTTAGAAACAGTGATCTATGGTTTGAATTTGAAAGCTGATGATGAAGTAATACTTTCCAAACAAGATTACCCCAACATGATCAATGCATGGAAGCAACGCGAGCAACGCGACGGAATAAAATTGGTGTGGCTCAACTTTGACTTGCCGAAAGAGAATGATGATTACTTCGTTGACATGTATGCGAATGCAGTAAACGATAAAACTAAAGTGGCTCATGTAACACACATCATTAACTGGATGGGGCAGATACTGCCGATAAAAAAGATAAGTGATGCAGTAAAGAAAAAAAATTCGAGCATCGAAGTGCTTTCCGATTCTGCTCATTCATTCGGGCATTTCGATTATAAGATTCCCGAACTTGGTTGTGATTATTGGGGCACCAGTTTGCACAAGTGGATGTGTGCTCCGTTTGGTACTGGTTTGTTATGGGTTAAGAAGGAAAAAATTTCTAACATCTGGCCACTGTTTGCCAATGGAGATCCGCAAAGTGCTGATATAAGAAAATTTGAGGCGCAGGGAACACGATCATTTCCTGCAGAGGAAGCGATTGGTTATGCGATTGACTTTCACAACATCATGGGTTCGGCTCGCAAAGAAGCACGCCTGCGTTTCCTAAAAAATTATTGGGCTGAAAAAGTAAAAGACATTCCTAAAGTTCAGTTGCATACTTCACTTAAAGATAATTACTCGTGCGCCATCTGTGGTGTTTCTGTTGACGGAATTGAAATTGCTGATCTCGATTCATTCTTCTTTACCAAATATAAAATTCATGCAGTGGGAATTAACTGGGAAAATATTCATTGCGTTCGGGTAACGCCAAATGTTTATACTTCGCTCAAAGATTTGGATAAGTTGGTTGCTGCGATTAAAGATGCAGCAATGAATGGTCTTCCTGCCAAATAAAAAATCCGCTATCAAACCTTGACAACGGATTTTCAATAAAAGATTTCCGAAAAATTATTTCACCGAAGCAACAATTGCTTTAAATGCAGCAGAATCGTTAGCAGCTAAATCAGCCAATACCTTTCTGTTGAGGGTGATGTTATTTACTTTGAGTTTATTCATGAAAACAGAATAGGTCATTCCTTCTTCGCGAACTGCAGCGTTAATACGTGCAATCCAGAGATAGCGGTAATCGCGTTTCTTTTGCTTGCGACCGGCGTAAGCGTATTGCATTGCTTTATCAATGGCATTCTTAGCTACCGTCCAAACGTTTTTGCGTTTGCTGTAGAAACCTTTCGACTGTTTTAATACGCGCTTTCTGCGGGCGCGACTGGCAACATGATTTACTGAACGTGGCATTGCTTTAAATTTTTGATACTTAGATTAACAACATTTTCTTAACGCGCTTCATATCGCTGCTACTCACGATAACTGTTTTGCCCAATTGCTTCTTGCGGTCATGTTCCTTTTTAGTTAGAATATGGCGCTTAAAAGCTTTTTTGCGCTTTACTTTTCCAGTGCCTGTAAGCTTAAATCGCTTCTTAGCACTGGAATTGGTTTTCATTTTAGGCATTGCTTAAAATTTTAAGGGACGGCAAAGATAATGCTATGAAGCACATCTCCAAATCAATAACTCGTAATCTGGTTTTATGATTTTTTTGGCTTAGGATTTACCAGCACCCACATGCGGTTTCCTTCTTGCTTTGGGAGATTTTCAGCTATGCCTGCATCTTTAAGGCGCTCGATAAATTTTAGCAAGAGTAATTCACCACGGTCTTTAAATAAAATTGTTCTCCCTCTGAATTGCACATAAGCCTTCACTTTGGCTCCTTCTTTTAAAAAGTTTTCGGCATGGCGAGATTTAAAATCGAAATCATGTTCATCGGTATTCGGGGTAAAACGAATTTCTTTGGTAACATTTTTTACCTGTTTAGCTTTCTGTTCTTTTTCTTTTTTCTTTTTATCGTACAAAAATTTATTGTAGTCAACGATGCGGCATACTGGTGGATCTGCTGCTGCGGCAATTTCAACAAGATCGAGACCTTGTTCTTCTGCCATGCGAAGGGCTTCGCGAATTGAAAATACACCGGGTTCAATATTGTCGCCAACCATGCGAACTTGTGGTGCAGTGATAAGGTTGTTGATTTTGTGTTCGAGTTCTCTTTTAAAGGGTTTTCTCCAGTTTGCTAATGCCAATGCTTTGAGTTTTTGTTAATAATGATTTTGAGTTAAAGATCTTTTTTATTGAGGTAAATAATTTTGTGAAAGGTATTCATTTAAGCACGATAATTTTTTTGAAACCAACGATTTGGTTTTCATTAATCACCTGAAGGAAATAGACTCCCGGGTGATTTATTTCAGTTGTAACTATCGGCTGGTTGATTGAAGTAATCCCGAATACTTTTTTGCCTTCGGTATTTACGAAGACGAACTGTGTTGAAGATTGTTGCAATATTAATGGAAGTTGAATGGAAATATTTCCTGAAGTAGGATTTGGAAAAATACTCAATTCATTTCCCGAAACAACTAAATTATTGCTGCTTACAAAAAGATCTGCGAGTGTAAACCAACTTTCATTTCCATCATACTGATCTATATTTCCGTTTGCATGCTTATCATAAGCAGTAACTCCAATGGCATCACTCGCATTAGCCCAGGTGATTTCAATCGTAGTATCGGTGCCTGCATCTGTTACATTTGAAAAAGAGTAACCGGTGGTTGTTCCATAATAAACCTTGTACCCCTTAAGGTCGGCATCAATATTTTTTCTCCAGGTTACTTTTATTTTTCCGTTCATCAAATCTTCTTTGATAACTCCGGTTGGCGGAATTACGGGGGCTGTAGTATCGGGTAATAAATTGAAGGGTACAAATTTAATTGTGCAAAGTGTGCCGTCGTTTGCAGCATCTTTAATAATAGACGCAATGAATGCGCTGTCACTTGATCCCCAATAATTATCAGCAGCAATTGAGGTTTCTCCAATATTACTTGAGGCAACCATTTCCATCTCTATTCCCGAATTACTGTTTATATTATTGAAGATACTGTTGTTATGAAATGAAATAGAAGAACTGCTATTTAAAAATGTTTCAGATTCAATGGAGTTTCTGTAAAAAGTATTTTGGTAAATCGCAGACTTACTAAGTTTGAAATAGCTTGCTGATTGAACAATAAAATTATCTACGAATGTATTGTTGTAAAACTGGCAAGAATCAGTGAAACTGAATGCTTGAGTGAAAACAAAGCTATTCTTTACAAAAATGTTATTGTAAATTTTAAGGTTTTTATTAGAACTCATAATCCCTGATGAACTTGAAACAGCATTATCGTAAAACAGATTGTTATGGATAATTGAATTCTGGCTTACCTTAATCATTGATCCACTATTTGCGTCAGCAGAATTCTCTCTGAAATTACAATTAGATATTTGAGATCCTGAACTTCCGCTTAAGCCACAGTTACTTGAAAAGAAGGTGCAGTAATCGCATCCAATACTGTTTTCAGATTTAACAGTTACATAAGTTCCAACCGCCGAAGCATATTTATTAAATGTGCCCGCATACGAAAAATAACAATACTTAAAAAAACAGCCTGATTGATCACTGAAATTGTATGCAACAGAAGTGGTGCTGAGATAAATGCCTGCCCATGAATAACCGGTAGGAGAAATAACATTGGGTTCAAAATAAATAAGGTTGCTTGCGTCGCCAATAGCTCTTATGGTTCCGTTTACAACCAACGCTTTTGAGCTATCAAATTTAATTGTTACACCTGCATTAATTGTTAAGGTGATATTTTGATCAACAAAAACATCATCAGTAACTATGTAGGGGCTGCCTGCTAAATCCCATGTTGTGTTGAAAGAGATGTTGCCGCTTACGTTAGTTGCATGCAGTTTCAAAAACGCACCGGTAATAAAAAAAATAATAACAGTTAAAAGATACTTCATTGAATTTTGATATGAATATGATAAGAGATTACTAATGCATAAAGCTATTGTGATAAACAAAAGTATAAATTCTATCGGCAATCAGTGCGCAAAAAATATTTCTTGCAAAGAAAAAATGTAATCAAGGAATCATGGCGAGTTGAGAAAGCAGATTTATAAATTCAGGTGCTTCCATTTGACCCTTGTCACCTTCGCCATGTTTTCTCACCGATACTTTGTTTTCCTGTTGTTCTTTATCACCAATTACAATCATGTAAGGAGTTTTTGAAACTTCGGCATCCCGAATTTTTTTGCCGATCTTTTCACTGCTTTCATCGAGCAGTGCACGAATGCGCAACTTTTTTAGTTGTGCCAGCAGTTGATTTGCATAATCCAAATGGCGGTCGGCAATAGGCAGAATTGCAACTTGAGTAGGTGCTAACCAAACAGGAAAATTTCCTGCATAATGTTCAATTAGAAAACCAATAAATCTTTCATGCGTTCCTAATGGAGCACGGTGAATAATTATAGGTACCTCGGGCTGATTGTTTTTGTTTTGAAATGTTAAACCAAAACTCAATGGCTGCGCAAAATCAACTTGATTGGTTGCGAGCGTGAATTCTTTTCCAATAATACTCCACACCTGCACATCGATCTTTGGTCCATAGAACGCTGCTTCATCTTCCACCTCAACAAAAGGAATATTTGCTTCAACCAAAACTTTGCGCACCATGTCTTCTGTCTTTTTCCAGAGAGCCGGTTCATTCACATATTTCTGTCCGAGTTTGGCAGGATCATGTTTTGAAAAGCGCATCACATATTTTTCAATTCCAAAAATTTTAAAATAATGCAGGTACATATCATTTACTGCTTTAAACTCTTGAGCAAATTGTTCTTCGCTGCAATAAATATGTGCATCATTCATTTGCATTGATCGCACACGCATAAGCCCCATTAACTCTCCCGATTGTTCATAACGGTAACACGTTCCATACTCGGCAAATCGCAATGGTAAATTTTTATAACTGCGTGGCAGTGCACCATAAATTTTATGATGATGTGGGCAATTCATTGGTTTTAAATAATACTTCTGTCCGTCAATATCCATTGAAGGAAACATAGAATCTTTATAGTAAGGAAGATGCCCGCTCTTGAGATACATGCTTTCTTTGGCAAGATGAGGTGACTTTACTCTTAGGTATCCTGCATCCTCTTCTGTCTTCTTTGCAAGCGCTTCAAGCTGCTCAATAATTATTGCACCATTTGGTAACCACAAAGGAAGACCGGGGCCCACTTCATCATCGAAAGTAAATATCTCCATCTCCTTCCCGATTTTTCTGTGGTCGCGTTTTTTTGCTTCTTCCACCATCAATAAATAATCATCGAGTTCTTTTTGTTTTGGAAATGAAATGCCGTAGATGCGCGTGAGTTGTTTATTCTTTTCATTTCCTTTCCAATAAGCTCCTGCAATAGAAGTGAGCTTTACTGCTTTTATAAATCCGGTGTTTGGAATATGCGGGCCACGGCAG
>JAJAYG010000290.1 GCA_026786335.1 Chitinophagales bacterium
GAAGGATGGGGCGCCATGCAATATCCTCAACTGGTGCTGGGCATGGTTGCAATTTTTGTGTATGTGGGGGTAGAAGTTTCAGTTCAAAGTAATATGGGAGCACTGTTACAAAAACCGGAGTTTGGAAATCTTGATGCAAAGTTTATTTCGCAATTCATTTCACTCTATTGGGGAAGTTTGATGATTGGCAGATGGACAGGTGCCGTTGCAGTTTTTAATTTGCCCAAATCAACCAAGCGAATGCTCACCGTAATTGTTCCGCTCATTGCATTTGCATTAATTCTTTTTGTAAATCATTTAAGGGGTAATGAAGTTTCGAATCTTTACGTGTATGTAATTTGTGTTGCAGTTTTAATTGCAGCATTCTTTTATGCCAATGAGCGCCCCGCAAAAATGTTATTTACGGTTGCTGCATTGGGTACCTTTGCAATGTTAATTGGGTTGCTCACTTCAGGCATGGTTGCAACATTCGCTTTTATTGCAGGCGGTTTGTGTTGCTCGGTAATGTGGCCGTGCATCTTCTCTTTGGCAGTTACAGGTTTGGGAAAATATACCAGCCAGGGTTCTGCATTTTTGATTATGATGATTTTAGGCGGCGCAATTATTCCTCCTGCCCAGGGTGTAATTTGTGATTTGGATAAAACAAATCTGAATGGAATAATGGGAATGAGCTTTACACATTTCAGTTACCTGCTCCCCATGTTGTGCTTTGCTTACATAGCATGGCATGCAACAAAAACAAAATCAATTTTAAAATCGCAGGGGTTGGATTATGATCAGCAAATGAGCGGCGGACATTGATAAATTATTTATTGAAATTAAAAATCCTGATTCAACTAGAGTCAGGTTTTTTTTAAAAGATTGTGAATGGAAATTTATTTCACATTCAGCGTAAATCCAACACCGTGATGGTTTTCAATCTCAACAGATTTATCGGGCGATAAATATTTGCGGAGTTTAGAAATGTAAACATCCATGCTTCTTCCCAAAAAATAATCATCTCTTCCCCATACCGTAATTAATACTTCTTCACGCTGCACAAGGCGGTGCATGCCGGCGCAAAGCACGTGAAGAATTTTTGCTTCTTTCTCAGTCAGCTTTTGCTTTTTCTTTTTCACTGTCAATTCATAATTGGTTGAATCGAATTTGCAATCGCCAAAGTCAAAAACTTTTTCTCTTGCACCATTACCGCTTCTTTTTAAAAACACATTGATCCGCAAAACCAATTCTTCAATGTCAAATGGTTTGGTGATGTAATCATCGCCGCCCTTAAGAAATCCTTTGAGGCGATCTTCTTTCGATGATTTTGAAGTAAGGAACAAAACAGGAGTTTGATAATGATCACCACGAATTTTTTCTACCAGCGTAAAGCCATCCATCTTTGGCAGCATTACATCTACAATGCAGAGATCAAATGGTCGTGATTTAAAAACTTCCAATGCCAGCAATCCGTCTTCACAAACAGTTACATCAAATTTTGCAAGCGATAAATAATCACGAACCACTCTTGCTAAGCTTCTGTCATCTTCAACCAATAATATTTTAGCGGGTGTTGCCATTGTTATTGCAGCGGGAGTTTGATGTTAAAAGTTGTTCCTTTATTTAATTCACTGGTAACTTCAATTTTCCCTTTGCAATCAGTGATTACTTTTTTTACATAGTATAATCCGAGACCGAAACCTTTTACATCGTGCACATCGCCGGTATGCACGCGGTAAAAACGGTCGAAAATTTTATGAATGTTTTTTTTCTCGATCCCAATTCCATTGTCTCTGAGTTTTATAAAAACAAAATTTTGATCTGCCGAAGTTGAAACTTCAATCACCGGATACTGCTGATTGTACTTGATTGCATTCTCCAATAAATTATAAAATGCATTGATGAGGTGCATTTTATCGGCATTCACTTCAAGATTAATTTCACTGAAAGCCCGAATCACTTTTCCGTTTTTCTCTTTCGCCAATTGTTCGATTCCATTGATGGCCTGATTCAAACATTCATGAACATTTGTTTTCTCAAACTGATATGTCAATTTTTTTTCGTCCCAAACCGCCACTTGCAAAATTCTTTCAACCTGTGCTTTCAATCGCTGCGCCTCCGACTGAATAAGTGATGCATATTGATTTACTGATGCTGTATCTTTTTGAACCTCTTCCTTTCCCAATAATTTTGATGATATAAGAATTGTTGACACGGGAGTTTTAAATTCATGAGTCATGTTATTAACAAAATCCTTTTGCACTTCAGATAATTGTTTTTGCCTGAAGATGGCGATGAGCGCAAAAGCAAAAAACACTATTACCAGTAAAAGCACTGCAGTTGAAAAAAGCCAAATGCCTAAACTGCCTGCAATCTGATTGCTTTTCTCGGGAAAGTTTACGCTGAAATAATACAGATCATTCTTCCATTGGGGTAATTCCTTACCAAGGTGACCGGTTTCCTTTTTGTCAAATGAAACATAATTACCATACACCAGCTTCTGGTGATTGCAATCATAAACGCCATACTCAAAATCGTCGAGAAGCTCTCGGTTTTTAAACTCTGCTTTCAGCAATGATTCAAGTATCTTGGTATCAATCTCGCCATTAACACTCACCACGAAATAGTTACTCGATAACTGATCTACCAACCCCGAATTGGGAATCTGTTGCTGATTAACAGTGAGAATTTGCTCACCAACATTTTGCAATGCAGTAAAAACATTTTGATCAAACTGTTTTTCCTTAACATCAAATGCATTCTGAAACCAAAACACCTGCACCACAGTAATCCCGCTGATGGCAATAATAGCCAGCAGTGTGATAATGATGATGGTTCTGTTTTTCATAATGCGATAAAAGTAAAATTAAGTTTGCGGGTGGTTTTTTATTTGATTGCAATAATTTTCGGGAATGAAATAAAATTTGCATTCGATAGTTTTGCTTTGCAAATGACAAACATTTAACTGCATCAACCAAATGAAACACGCGCTCCTTTTATTAATTTTTTTCATAATTCATACAAGTGCATTTTCGCAAACATCTTCCACTAAAGCTGTAAAAACAGCAGCTATTGATTGGGTTTCTGATTCACATGATTTTGGAATAGTAATGCAAAACAATCCTGTGCAATTTCAATTTGAATTTGTAAATAAAAGCAACAAGCCTTTGGTGATAGCAAATGTGAAAGCCGGTTGCAGTTGCACCAAGGTAGCATTTTCGCCGCAACCGGTTTTACCTTTTTTGCGTGGCGGGGTAACTGTAACTTTTCTTGCTCATACTTCAGGAATATTTTCAAAATCAGTAACAGTAATTTTTGATAACAAAGAAAAAATAGTTTTGAATATTTCAGGTGAGGTAATTCAGGAATCGCTAAAAGATAAGAAGAAAAAGTAAATCAGAAAAACTGCTCTACTTACTTCTTATTATTTTTTGCGATTGAATTCCGCTGTTGGAAATAAGATTGATGAAGTA
>JAJAYG010000291.1 GCA_026786335.1 Chitinophagales bacterium
AAACTCTGTCGGCGCGCACTTTGTAAATGAGCTGCCCGTTCTTAAATTTCTCATAGGCGAATTTGTAGCCGGAACTATCACTGAGTGTAAAATTTTCCATATACAAAAACTCATTGCGCGCTACCTGCATGTGCATGTTTCTATCGGGGTTGTGTTGCCGCCAGCCCACATGTGAATCTTCAAATGCTAATCTTTTTTTATTCGCTTCAGGTATCACCCAGTGGTTGGCAATAATATTTAATGTGGTAATAAAAAGCGCTGTGATAAAATAAGGAACCAACATTCTGTTAAACGTGATGCCCGAATTGAGAATGGCAACAATCTCTGACCGGCTTGCCATGCGTGAAGTAAAAAAGATAACTGCGATAAAAAGAAACAGCGGTGTAAATTGCACTGCGATGAAGGGAATAAAATTAAAGTAGTAGTCAACAATAATTTCTGAGAGCGGTACTTTATCATCTAAAAAATCTTCGAGCTTCTCCACCACATCAAACACAATTGCAATGAGTATAAACAATGCAAGCGTAAGGAAGAATGATCCCAGGAATTTTTTAATGATATAACCGTCGAGCTTCTTGAGCATTATATTTTATTGTATTGGAACAGAAGGGCGAAATTATCTTTTTAAAAGTTTACATCATCCATTGCCAAGCTTGATTTTTATTTTTGCCCAAAAGCTATTAAGCCCGAACTGTTTTTTTCAAAAAAAATCCGCCCAACAATAGTTGAGCGGATTTTTTAATAAGAGAATGAAACGTTACTCCACAATTATTGTCTGCGAATAATTGATTTCATTTCCCGCAATTTTTATAAAATAAGCTCCTGCAGCTACATTGCTGTTAAGTGCAAAATAAATTTCACTGCTTCCGTCGCTCAAGATTTTTTCACTCTGAATTGATCTTCCAAAAATGTCTATGATTGTGATGACTAAATCTTCATTACTCAAATCAGTAATGCTATTTGCATTAAGACCTGTAATATTGATGACATCTTTTGCAGGATTTGGCCATAGCTTTATTAACATCACCGCAGATAAATTATTTTCCGTTCTCAGCACATCATCATTTTTAATTGTGCCATTCGCAGAACCAACTCCAATTGTTCCATTTACCGGATTGCTCAATACCACGTTCAGCTTTTCTTTAGATTCAAAATTTGTATCACCTATTACCTGTACTGTTATCTTCTTGCTTATTTTCCCCGGGCTAAATGTTAATTTCTTATCTATCAATTGCACATAGTCATTGTCTGCTAATGTTGCAGTATTATCAGAGGTATTATATTTTACTGTTATGGTACTGTCACTTGGATAGTTTAATGATACTGTGAGCTTCATGTTTGTAGTATCGGTGTTTCCCTCAGTAACACTCTTCTTTGCTATTGAAATTACAGGGGGTGGAGAAGTTAATCGAACAGCATCTAGTTCATTCCAACCGAGAACGGCGGGTGAATTAATCGCAATACGTACCGCATCAATATTAAAGGATATGCCCGTTACATTAATGGTGAGTATTTGGCAAGCTGTATAAACAGCAGTAGCCGAATATACCTGAGTCCAGGTGGTGGTACCAGTCTGTCTTACATATACTGTATCAATTGCACCGGCATACCAGGTTTCATAAATTTCAATTTTTTCCGGCGGGGCTGGTGTTGCAAAATGAACAACAATAGATTCACGCTGTCCATCAGCAGTTGCAGGAGACCATGCAGTGACCCAATCGCCACAATTCGGCCATTGATTGTATGCACCAATTATCTGGGATGCTGACCAATAACCTCCGGGAGATACGCCATACTCGCTGCTGAAGGAAATTACAGAATCTGCCCATTGTTCTTTTTGAGCAAATGAACTCAACTGCATGGCAAGCATTGCAGTGAGTAAAAGGAAAAGTTTTTTCATGATTGTTTTTTTTGTTTGATGAAATTATTAACAGCACAAAAGTGCATGTACAACATTCGGTTCCTATTACCCTTAGGGGTGATTTTGATTATTGCATCATCAATTGCCGGGTGCGCGCTATGGCAGTGCTGCGTGAATTACTTTCTAATTTGAGGTACATGTGGTTGATGTGCTTCTTCACGGTGTTGAGTGAAATAAAAAGTTCGTCGGCAATGCGCTGATTTGTTTTTCCGTTGTAGATGAGATGGAGCAAATCAAATTCTCTTTGTGAAAGTGTGGTACTTAAATTTTTATTGATGATGGGCAAACTCAATTCGGGAAATTGCAATTTCATTTTTTGAGCATGGTTATACAAGGCTATTTCTATGGTGGTAAAAAGTGTGGGCTCGGTAAATGGCTTTACCAAATATCCCGATGGCTCAGTATGCTTCGCTTGTTCGAGGGTGTTTTTATCGGAGTAGGAAGTTAAAAAAATAAATGGCAATTGATAACTGCTTTTAATTATTTCAGCAATCTGTATTCCTTCAAGTGCCCCACTTAAATTAATGTCAAGTATCGCGAGATCGGGCGTGTTGTTTTTTAAGGAATGAAAAGCATCTTCCATGTTGTAAGCAATATCAGAAACTTTGAACTCATTTTTTTCCAGCGCAGCTTCAATGTCTGCTGCAATAATCGGTTCATCCTCTACAATTATAATTTTTATTTCAGTCATGTCATGATTGCTTTTTGATTTTTTATTTCAATCGCCACATGGGTTCCGTTGTTACTGTAGATTTTCATTTCACCTTTTAATTTTTTAATGAAAGCGTTGATCATTTTATGCCCGAAAGAATTTTGATTGAAGTGCGATGCATCTCCTTCGAATCCTATTCCGTTATCGTTCACTTCTAATTTCAAGAGTTCACCTTCTTGTTTCAAAGTAACTTCAATTATTCCTGTGTGTTCATTTTGGAAAGCATATTTCAAACAGTTGTTGATGAGTTCATTTAGTATTAATCCTAAAGGCACCAGCGTATCTACATCCAATTGCATTGGCTGAATATCCATTTCAAGTTTTATTTTCTCATCGCGGATGTTGTAGGAGTGAAACAAATACGACGTTAAATTTTCGACGTAAGTTTTTACGCTGATGTTTGCAAGTTTATCATCCTTGTAAAGGTTCTCATGAATAATCGCCATGCTCTGTACCCTGTTTTTACTTTCCCTTACAGCATCCAGCGCTTTTTCATCGCTGATGTAATTTGATTGTAAGCTGAGCAAACTTGAAACAATTTGCAAATTGTTTTTTACACGATGATGAATTTCTCTCAACAATAATTCTTTTTCGCTCAATGAGGTTTCTATTATTTTATTCTGCGCATTCAGCATTTCTTTTTTACGGCGGTTATTAGTAAATGCTTTGTAAGCAACTCCTGCCAAAACCAAAAAGAGAATGGTAGAAAGAATAAAGTAGTTGCGTTCTTTTTCTCTTGCTTTAATCTGTGTGGTGTTTACAATGCTGTTAAGATTCAGTTGCTGAATTTCTTTTTCCTTCTCTGTGGTTTCATACACTGCAGAGAGTTCATTTATCTGCCGGCTGTTTTCTTCATTGTACAATGTGTCGTAAGCATTTTTTGATTGTGTAAGATATTCGAAAGCCGATTTGTAATCACCTTTTCGCTGATAGGTTTTAGAAAGTATTTTTGAAAAGATGGCTTCTTTCTCCAATGATTGTATCTCTGTTGCTTCGTTCAATGCAGTTGAAAAATATTTGATTGCCAGCGTAATATCATTTTCTTCCAATGCAATATTTCCCAAAGCTTCATTCACTGTTGGGTTAATCACTGCATAGTTTATTGCTTTTGCTTCTTGCTGTACTTCGAGCAATAATTTTTTTGCGGGTTCCCTTTGTTTCATTGCCACTAATGCAGAGCCCATGTTTGCCTTGCTGTTAAGAATATCTTTTTTACGATCTAATTTTTCGGCGATCACCAGTGCCTTGCTTGCATAAACATAAGCACTGTCGTAGTTTTCACTATGCAGGTACAAACTGCCGATGTTCATGAGTGTGTTGAGAATTCCCTGCTCATCATTCAATTCCGTTTTAATCGCCAATGATGCTGTGTAATATTTTATTGCATTGGGATAATCTTTTCTCGAGCGATAAACCAGTCCGATATTATTGTACGACCGCGAGATCGGCATTTTATCACCCACCTGCTGCCGTAGCTCAAGACCTTTGAGATAATTACGCAGCGCCAATTCATAATTTCCCCTGTGGTAATAAGCCATACCAATATCAGAAATGACATTCGATTCTTTAGCGGTCGCATTAATTGATTCGAAAATATTTTTTGCTTCTTGAAGAAAAATCAAACACGAATCGAGATTATTTTTATAGTCATAAGAAACTCCTTTCTGATGCAACGCTTTTCCTTCCCGCAGTTTATCATTTGCTTTTAATGCGGCAGCATAAGATAGATCGGCATAGTCAATTGCTTTGTCGGGGTCATCTTCCTGAAATGCAATGCATAGTTTCCATGCAAGATCAGCTTTTGTTGTATCAGCAGTTGTTGTGTTCAGCAGATTGATCAGCGAATCTGTTTCTGCATTTTGCGCATGCAAACAATTGAACAGGAACAGTAAAAGAAAAGTAGGGAGTAATTTTTTTATCAAGGGAGTATATTAAGTGACTGAAAAAGTAAGAATAAGAAAATCAATACAAAAACAAAAAAAAGCATCGGATGACTACAAGCGCATCATCAACTGCGTCACCATTTTATTTTTTTACTCCGTAAAATTTTCTACGGGAAATTTCTATATAAAGATTTAATCATACACCTCCTTTCAATGAGCACCGCGCGTAACTGTTACAATCTTGATCTTATCTTCAATCAAATAAACAATCCCTTAAGGATCAACTCTTATCCTGTAAGTTTTTTCAAACCCCTTTAGTTTCTTTAAATTTTTTGATCTGGGATTCTCGGCTAATTGAAGTACCGCGTCTCTTACCGGCTCATAATATATTTTCGGAAGTTTAGATATTTCTTTCTGTGCAGCTTTTACAATTTCAACTTTGTAGAATGGCATACAAGAGAGATGTAGTGAAATAATTCAGCCAATACCGGCTATTTGTTAAGACGAAATTTTTTATCCAGTAGCTTAAAAACTTTCTCTGCCGGATCTGCTGGTTCATTTCTTCTGAGATCAGAAATTATTCCATCTATTAAATCCTGAATTTCTTCGCTCACTTTGGTTAAGTCAACAATCAATTTTTTCTTTCTTCCGTAAGAATCCTTCACGATAGTAATTCCCGAAGTGTGATGCAAGATATTTTTTTTACAAAGTTACATATCCGTTTGGAAATGGTTGATCCTAAATCTGAATTTTTTACAAACGCACCATCAACTGCTTCACCATTTTATTTTTCCATTCCCAAAAAGTTCCTTCAATAATTTTCTCTCTCGCTTCCTTCATCATCCAATGGTAGAAGCTAAGATTGTGAACGCTGGCAATCTGGCAACCTAAAATTTCATTCGATAAAAGCATGTGCCGCAAAAATGCTTTTGAATAATCGCGGCTTGCGAAATTATCCAAATCGTCAAGCGGAGTAAAATCGCGCTCCCACTTTTTATTTTTAATGTTGATGATTCCATTCTTGGTAAAGATCATTCCGTTTCTTCCGTTGCGTGTGGGAATCACGCAATCAAACATATCAACTCCGAGTGCAATGCTTTCCAAAATATTATCGGGCATTCCAACTCCCATTAAGTATCGCGGCTTTTCTATGGGAAGAATTTTACAAACCACTTCCGTCATCGCATACATTTCGTCTGCAGGTTCGCCAACAGATAAACCACCAATGGCATTGCCTTCTAAATTTTGTGCTGCAATAAATTCTGCAGATTCAATTCGCAAATCTTTGAATGTGCTTCCTTGCACAATAGGAAATAGAGTTTGATCATGATTGTAAATGTTCGTGGTTTCGTTAAAGCGATTGATGCAGCGCACGAGCCAGCGATGCGTAAGCTCCATTGATTTTTTTGCAACCTGATGTTCGCATGGATGCGCAACGCATTCATCAAACGCCATCATAATATCACCACCAATAATGCGCTCGGTGTCCATCACATTCTCGGGAGTAAAAAGATGTTTAGCGCCATCAATGTGCGAATGAAACTTTACGCCTTCTTCGGTAATTTTTCTTCTGTCGGCCAATGAAAAAACCTGGTAGCCGCCGCTGTCAGTAAGTATCGGTTTCTTCCATCCGTTAAAACCATGCAAGCCACCTGCTTCGCGCATTACGTCCATTCCCGGTCTTATAAAAAGATGATACGTGTTGCCTAAAATAATTTGAGCACCAATGGTTTTTTCCAACTCACTAAAGTGAACTGCCTTTACACCGCCGGTAGTTCCAATGGGCATAAACACAGGCGTAATAATTTCACCATGATCGGTTTTAATTCTTGCCGCCCGTGCCGATGATTGTGAATCTTTTTTTTCTATCGTGAATTGCATGTGGAAATCCTGTCGCGATTGAGCCGCTTGCTTTGTTAGTTTTGCCCGACAAATTAAATCAATAAAGTGCTGATTGCTTTTTCCATCGTTGTTGCCATTCAAATTTTATACTTCCTTATTTTCTTCCATCGACTTGCCGATCACAAACCTGAACAGGAAGCATCACAAAATTTGCCACCCATATCAATTGTTATTTGTGCGCATGATGAATTGGGAAGTTTGAAAAAAAATCTACCTGCAATTCTTGAACAACAATATCCACTCTATGAAGTGATTGTGGTAAATGATAACAGTGATGATGATAGCGAGATGATGCTCACAAGAATGGAATCAGAATTTCCGAATTTAGTGGTACGCCACATCAGCAATCAATCGAAAACATTGCGTGGTAAAAAGTATCCGCTCACCATCGGCATAAGAGCAGCAAAGTATGATCATCTTTTACTTACCGATGCTGACTGCGCTCCGTCGAGTGATCATTGGATCAGAGACATGGCTACATTATTCAGTAATGAAAAAGAAATTATTTTGGGTTATGCGCCTTACAGAAAGCGTAATGGCTTTTTGAATAAGTTTATCAGGTACGAAGCATTTTTTACGGCGCTTCAATATTTTTCTTATTCACTTGCAAAACTTTCTTACATGGGTGTGGGAAGAAATCTTGCCTACAAAAAACAAATCTTTTTCGATCATAATATTTACCCAAAGTATCCGCAACTGATGTCGGGTGATGATGATTTGCTGATCAATGCTGCTGCCGATAAAAAAAATACTGCCATACAAATCAACACTTCATCATTCATGTATTCCGAAGCAAAACTATCATGGGATGAATACTGGCATCAGAAACGAAGGCATGTGAGCACCGGAAAATATTACAAACTGAAACACCGGTTTTTCCTTGGTTTATTTTCACTATCACATTTATTGTTTTATGTTTTGTTTATTATTACGCTTATTTATTCTGCGCTATGGTTGGAAGGACTATTTTTGTTTGCAATCAGATTAATAATTCAAGGTATTGTAATGAGGACAACAATGAAAAAACTTGTGGAAGACGATTTATTCTTTTACTACCCGATGCTCGATTTTTTCTTTTTAATTTACTACCTCAAGTTATTACCTGATACTTTTCAAACGAAGAACAATACGTGGAAGTAATCACCAAAGAAGAAAGCACAACATTTTCACCGCGGGCCAAAGAAGATTATGAGTTGGTTCAGCAAGCCTTAGCGGGTAATCAACTTGCCTATGCAAAGCTGATGAGCCGCTACAAAGACTCCATTTATTTTTTGTTGCTTAAGATGGTGCACAATGAAGATGATGCAAATGATCTCACCATCGAAGCTTTTGGTAAGGCATTCAGCAACCTTGTTAAGTACACGCCTGAATTTGCTTTCAGCACATGGCTTTATAAAATCGCGTTGAATAATTGTATTGATTACATCCGTAAAAAAAGGATTCAAACAACATCGATTCACAATGAGATCGAAAATGAAAAAGGTGAATCTTATACATTCGATATAAGGAGTGCGGCTCCCGATCCCGAAGAAAGTTATGTTAAAAACCAGCGCAGTATAATTGTGCGCGAGGTGATTGAGAAAATAAATCCTAAGTATCGCATATTGATCGAGCTTCGTTTTTTTGATGAACTCTCTTATGAAGAAATTGCTGACCGCACGGGACTGCCGCTCGGAACTGTAAAGGCGCAACTCTTTAGAGCAAAAAATTTATTGTATCAGATTCTGCTGCCCAAGCAGGGGAGGATGTGATGTAAAATTGCGAATTGCGAATTGCCAATTTCGAATTTATGGAAGCCAATGCTAAACTAATCTCAAAATATTTTCCGCAGCTAACTGCTTCGCAGCTTCAGCAATTTTCTTCCTTACAAAATCTTTATGTTGAATGGAATGAAAAGATCAATGTGATCTCGCGAAAAGATATTGATCACTTGTATGAGCGGCATGTCTTGCACTCATTGGCAATCGCAAAATTTATTTCTTTCAATAGCGATTCGAAAGTTTTAGATTTAGGAACAGGCGGCGGCTATCCCGGTATTCCATTGGCAATTCTTTTTCCTGAAGTAAGATTTCATCTCGTAGATTCTATTGGTAAGAAAATAAAAGTTGTGAAAGCAATTGCTGAAATATTGCAATTAAAAAATGTTGTTGCTGAACAAAAAAGAGGAGAGGAGTTGCGAGGCAAATATGATTTTATTGTAAGCCGTGCTGTGGCACCCATGAAAATTATTTATGAGTGGACAAATCATTTGATTGAAGATGATGCCATCAATACAAAACCCAATGGATGGATATTATTAAAGGGTGGTGATTTGAAAAATGAAATTGTTGAGTTGGGAAAGGAAGTGAAGGTGATTTCTGTTTCTGATTTTTTTGAGGAGGAATTTTTTAAAGAGAAGATGGTTGTTTATTTCAGTTGAAATAAAAAGGAAGTCGGGAGACTTATTTCTACACTAATACGCTAAGTCTGAAAAAGGATTTAGAAAAACAATAAAGGCAAATCTCAAAGCATTTTGCCATTATCAATTTGTTAGCGCTTCATTAACACCGGGCACATAGCATTCACAATATTTTTGTGGCCACATTCTTTTCATCCATGAGAAAAAAATCATCCATAGCAATTATTCTGATTATTATACTCTGTGCAATTGGATTACTCGCTTTCAAATACTTTGGGAATCACAACATACATAATTACACGAGCACAACAATGCCCGCAATCTATCATGAGATAATTGCGAACAGTGACCCTATGAAAGTGTATGCAAGAAACAATGAGCACATCGTGATTCTTGAAAAGCGATTGCAAAAAAATCCGGATAGCAAGCAACTTCGGTTCAATCTTGCTTGCGAATATTTGTATGCAGGAGAATCGCAGAAGGCAATTGATCTTCTTGAGCAACTTGAAAAAGATTCTGCTTTCATTGCCTCAAGTCAAGAATTAGGAATGGATAGAAAGGAGACTCGTCACGATTCACTCAAAGCATGGATTGCGCTTGGCTATTTGCGATTAGGTGAGCAAGTAAATTGCATCAACAATCATAATGCTCAGTCTTGCATTTTCCCTATTAATGGAGGTGGTGTTCATCAAATCAAACAACCGGTGGAAGAAGCAATCAGAAGATATGTTGCAATCCTAAAAGATAAACCGGAAGACTACATCTCTCAATGGTGTTTGAATATTGCAATGCAAGCTTATGGTGCTGTACCCGATTATGTGCCGAAGAGTTTGCTGATTAATTCTTTAAGGCTCAAATCAGATTACGACATTGGAAAATTTAATGACGTTGCCATGCAAGCCGGAGTTTCAAACACAGGTTTAGCAGGAGGAATTATTGCAGATGATTTTGACAACGATGGTTACCTTGACATCATGAGTTCAACCATTGCACTTGAAGGACAAATAAGATTCTTTCACAACAATGGTGACGGCACATTTTCTGATCAAACAAAACAAGCTAATCTTGAAACAGAAACTGAAGGGTTGAACATTTCTCCGTGCGATTACAATAACGATGGTAATCTTGATTTCACCATCAACCGTGGCGGTTGGAAAGGAAAGAACGGAAGACTTCCGCTCTCACTTCTTCGCAATAACGGTTCTAATGCAAATGGACAAATAACATTTACTGATGTAACTGTTGAAGCTGGACTTCTTCGCTTCTTCCCAACACAAACTGTTGAGTGGAGTGATTTTAATTGCGATGGCTTTCTCGATTTGTTTATTGGAAATGAAAGCGGATACCGAAGCGAGTTGTTTGTGAATAATAAAAATGGAACATTCACTAACGTGAGCAAGACATGCGGAATTAATTTCAATGGCTTTGTAAAAGGTGCTAGCTGGGGCGATTACAACAACGATGGACTTCCCGATCTTTATGTTTCTGAATTTGGACATGCAAATCATCTTTTTAAAAATAACGGACTGAATAAACACGGCGTGTACACCTTCACCGATGTTGCAAAGCAAGCCGGGGTTGAAATGCCAATCTGGAGTTTTCCATGCTGGTGGTTCGATTATAACAATGATGGCTTTCAGGATCTTTTTGTTTCTGCTTATCGCCTGAACGTGAGTTTGAATTCCTGCAATGAATTTCTTGGCTTGCCGATGGACTCATCACTAATGATGTGCTTGTATCATAACAACGGCGATGGAACATTCACCAATGTGCGAAATGAAAAACACTTGGGCTACGAAACATTCACGATGGGCTGCAACTACGGTGATCTTGACAATGATGGATGGTTGGATTTTTATCTTGGCATCGGCGCTCCTGATCTGCGTGCAATTTTTCCTAAGAGAATGTTTCGAAACAACGAAGGAAAATTTTTTCAGGACGTTACCATCGGGGGTGGCTTAGGACAAATTCAAAAAGGGCATGCCATTGCTTTTGCCGACTTCGATA
>JAJAYG010000292.1 GCA_026786335.1 Chitinophagales bacterium
GCATTGTTGCTATCACTGCGCAAATGGGTTGACAGAAGTAAGTTGCGTGATACCACTCCTGCTGATGAAATTGAATACGGAGATGATGATGATGATCAGATACCAGTTATAGTTAGTGAGCATTAAAAAAATAATGCCTGCTTTATCTCCTAGAAAACACGCAAACCCCAACTTATATAAATAGCATTTAGTAACACCGAAATAATTTTATGAAGTACCCCGAATATAAATCGCTCAACCTCCCTGAAATTGATGAACAGATATTAAAGTTCTGGGAGGAAGAAAAAATATTTGAGCAAAGCATTTCTTCACGTGAAGGAAAAAAGGCATTCGTTTTCTATGAAGGTCCACCTTCGGCAAATGGCAAACCCGGTATTCATCATGTGCTTTCAAGAACGCTTAAAGATATTTTCTGTCGCTATAAAACATTGAATGGTTTTAAGGTAAATAGAAAAGGCGGATGGGATACTCACGGCTTGCCCATTGAGTTGAGTGTAGAAAAAACTTTAGGAATAAAGAAAGACGACATTGGAAAAAAAATTTCGGTAGAAGAATACAACAAAGTTTGCCGTGAGGAGGTGATGAAGTATAAAAATGTTTGGGAAGACCTCACACGCAAAATGGGTTACTGGATGGATATGGAACATCCCTATGTAACCTTTGAAAACAATTATATTGAAACTTTATGGTGGCTGCTTAAACAATTTTATGAGAAGGGATATTTGTATGAAGGTTACACCATTCAACCTTATTCACCCGCTGCAGGAACCGGATTGAGTTCTCATGAATTAAATCAGCCGGGAACCTACCAGCCGATACGAGATACTTCTGCAGTTGCACAGTTCAAAGTAATTCGTGATGAGAAATCAGCATTTATTTGGGAGCTTGCGCACAAGCAAGTTTCCCCCACAGGGAGAGATTTAGAGGGGGCCGGTATCTTTTTTCTGGCATGGACAACCACTCCCTGGACTCTGCCTTCAAATTGCGCGCTGGCTGTGGGAGAAAAAATTACTTACAGCTTAGTCAGTACTTTCAATCCATATACTTCATTACCAATCACTGTAATTATCGCTAAAGATTTGGTGAGTAAATATTTTCATGAAAAGAATTCGGAATTAAAACTTGAAGATTATAACGAGGGCGACAAAGACATTCCTTTCAAAATAATCACCGAAGTTTTAGGAAAAGATTTGGAATGGATCAACTATGAACAACTGTTGCCTTACGTAAAACCCGAGGGAAAAGCATTTGTAGTTATCGTAGGGGATTTTGTAACCACTGAAGACGGAACAGGAATCGTACACACCGCTTCGCTCTTTGGTGCCGATGATTTCAGAGTATGCAAAGCAAAAGGCATTGCATCAATTTTAGTAAGTGATGAAAATGGAAAGAAAGTTCCTGTTGTAAATCTCCAGGGCAAGTTTGTAAAAGAAATTACTGACTTCGCTGGAGAATATGTTAAAGAACAATACTATACACCAGAAGAGAAAGAAGCAGAGCGTATGAAACAAGGCGGTCAAAAATATTTAACTGTAGATGAGCGCATTGGCATTAAACTCAAGAAAGAAAACAAAGCATTCAAGGTTGAAAAATTTGAGCACCCTTATCCGCATTGCTGGCGAACCGATAAACCAATTTTGTATTACCCGCTCGACTCATGGTTTATAAAAGTTACTGCTGCTCGTGAGCGATTAATTGAGCTTAACAAAACCATTAACTGGAAACCCGAAGCAACAGGTACAGGTAGATTTGGTAACTGGTTAGAAAATGTTCAGGACTGGAATCTTTCGCGCTCAAGATTTTGGGGAACACCATTACCCATTTGGAAAACAGAAGATGGTACAGAAGAAATTTGTATAGGAAGCATTGAAGAACTCACACAAGAATTTGACAAAGCCGTTGCCGCGGGATTGAACAAGAATTCGAAATTGACAATCCGAAATTCGAAATTAGAAATCGATTTGCATAAACCTTTTGTTGATGATGTAATTCTTATTTCGAAAGGCGGAAAGCAAATGCGCCGCGTTCCGGATTTGATTGATGTGTGGTTTGATAGCGGCGCAATGCCTTATGCGCAATGGCATTTTCCTTTTGAGAATAAAGAAATCTTTAAATCAAATTTCCCTGCTGATTATATTGCCGAAGGTGTTGACCAAACCCGCGGCTGGTTTTATACTTTGCATGTGATTGCGGGAATGTTGTTCGATTCTGTTGCTTATAAAAATGTAATAGCCAACGGATTGGTGCTTGATAAGGCTGGCAATAAAATGAGCAAACGCATCGGCAATGTGGTTGAGCCGTTTGAAGTTATGTCGCTATATGGAACCGATGCTACCAGATGGTATTTGGTGAGCAACTCGCAACCATGGGATAATTTAAAATTTGATATCAATGGTGTTGATGAAGTACGCCGAAAACTTTTCGGAACACCTTATAACACGTATAACTTTTTTGCTTTGTATGCAAACATTGATGGTTTTCAAATTGATGGCAAGGTTGTACCAATAAGTGAGCGAAGCGAAATGGATCGCTGGATTCTTTCGAAGTTGAACAGCTTAATAAAATCTGTTACCGAAAATTTTGAAGACTACAATCCAACGCCTGCTGCAAGAATGATTGAAGAATTTATTGATCGCGATTTAAGCAACTGGTATGTTCGGTTATCGAGAAGAAAATTCTGGAAACCCAGTAAGCCCGAAGATGAAATGGTGGAAGCCGGCGGAATAAAAATGTCGAAAGATAAACGTGCTGCTTATGAAACATTGTTTGAATGTCTTCAGGTTATTTCTCAACTCATGAGTCCGATTGCTCCATTTTTTTCAGATTGGCTTTTTAAGAATTTAATAGCCGGCGATCCAAAATCTTCAGGCGCAGCTGCATCAGTTCATTTAACCCATCTTAAAAAAACAAACCTGGCATTTATTGATTTGGATTTGGAGGAGAGAATGGAATTGGCTCAAAACATTACCTCATTGATTCTTTCATTAAGAAAAAAAGTAAACATAAAGGTAAGGCAACCGCTTCAAAAATTTTTGCTTCCTTTCCCTACCAAACATTTTAAAGAGCAGGTTGAAATGATGAAAGAACTTATTTTATCTGAAGTTAATGTTAAGGAATTGGAATTTTTGGATGACGATGCTAGCTTTATAAAAAAGAAAATCAAAGCAAATTTTAAGTTGCTGGGGCAAAAACTTGGCAAGAATATGAAGCAGGCAAATGAATTATTAATGGCATTAAATCAAGATGAGATAAGAACTCTTGAAAGATCCGGTTCTATAAATCTTTTTTTGGGAAATGAATCAGTAGCTATTAATTCTAATGAAGTGGAGATCATTTCTGAAGACATTCCCGGCTGGCAGGTAGTAAATGAAGGTGGGTTAACTGTTGCGCTTGATATTACCATAAATGAGCAACTTAAATTGGAAGGCAATGCGCGTGAATTGGTGAATCTGATACAAAAAATGAGAAAAGACCTCGATTTTAACGTAACTGACAGAATCGATTTACAAATTGAAGAACAACCCGAAATAAATTCATTGTTAGTTAACTATAAAAATTATATTTGCGCCGAAATTTTGGCAGATACTTTAGTTATTGTAAAGAGCCTTGATAATGGAGTGTCACTTATAATAAATGATTTTACTGCCAAAGTACTTGTAACCAGAAAAACACTTTAGGAATGGCAAAAAGTAAAAAGAAATCAGCTAAGCCGGCAAAAAAGGTTGCGGCAAAAAAGACTGTTACCAAAAAGCTGAGTAAACCTGTTTCAAAAAAGGTTAAGCCAGCTACTAAAAAGCCGGTGAAAGCAGTAGCTAAAAAAGCAGCTAAGCCCGTAAAAAAGATTAGCAAGCCCGTTAAGATAAAGATAAGTAAACCGGCAGTTAAAAAGATTGTTGCAAAACCAATTGTTAAGAAAGCAACTCCAATTAAAAAGGTAGCCTCAAAAACAATTGCTAAAAAGGCAGCCCCTGCTAAATCGGTAATTGTTGCGCCTCAAGTTTCTAAGCCAATAGTTGTTAAACCTGTTAAGGGAAAAAATGGCTCTTCAAAAACCAGATATAGCGATAATGAATTGGAAGAATTCCGTCAATTGATTCTTGAGAAATCTGACGCTGCTAAAAAGGAACTGAAATATTTACAGGAACAAATAAGCCGCACCGGAGAAAACACTGCTGATGAAACTGAGAACAAATATTCTTCAGTAAATGATGGTGGAAGTTCGATGGAACGCGAATACCTGAATCAAATGGCATCACGCCAGAGATTATATATTG
This sequence comes from Chitinophagales bacterium, assembly GCA_026786335.1. Classification (GTDB taxonomy): domain Bacteria; phylum Bacteroidota; class Bacteroidia; order Chitinophagales; family UBA10324; genus JAJAYG01. Next base: position 4,275 of record JAJAYG010000292.1, read on the forward strand.
ATCACTTAGATAAGGCACTCGTGCGCATTCAAAATAAAACTTACGGCATCTGCAGAGTTACCGGTAAGTTGATTGAGAAAGACAGACTTCGCGCTGTTCCGCATGCAACATTAAGTATGGAAGCTAAACTAATGCAGGGGCATCCGCAACACACAACGGTAAATTGAAATTCCTTAGACCAGTCCTTATTGTTTTTTTTGTATTGCTTGTTGATCAGTGTCTTAAGATCTGGGTCAAACTAAGTTTTACGTATAACGAAAGTCGCAAAATTTTTGACTGGTTTTATCTCTACTATATCGAGAACGAAGGAGCAGCATTCGGAATGTCACTCGGCGGTGAATGGGGAAAACTGATCTTAAGCTTATTTAGAATAATCGCTGTAGCTGTAATTGGTTATTACCTGATTAGGGTTGTAAATCAAAAAGCTCATTGGGGTTTTATAACTGCTCTCTCATTCATACTTGCAGGTGCTTTGGGAAATATTTTCGATTCGGTTTTTTATGGAATAATATTTACAGAGAGTACTCCATCTGCAATTGCAAAAATATTTCCTTCGCAAGGAGGATATGAAACCTGGCTGCACGGACGGGTGGTTGATATGTTCTATTTCCCACTCTATGAAGGATTTTTACCCAATTGGATTCCTCTTTGGGGTGGTGATTATTTTATTTTCTTCAGGCCTATTTTTAATATCGCAGATGCTTCGATTACTACAGGTGTAATAATGATCATTCTTTTCCAGAGAATATTTTTCAGAGAAGAGAAAAGTAAGAATGAAATGCCGGCCGGCGATTCGCAGTCAACTTTTACGGAACAAGAAAATCAGTAACTGTTTTTCATTTCCAAAAATATTTTGCAATTATGCGTTATCAACCAAAATGTTAATTTGGTTCACGCAATCTGAATGCCCATGAAAAGAATCTTACTTTTTCTTTCACTTTTTTCTACAGCTCATTTTGTTTTATCGCAAACAATTATTGGCAAAATTACAGATGCTCAAAATAATGAGCCGCTCATTGGTGCTAACGTAGTTGTTAAAGGAACAAACAATGGAACTACTACTGATGAAGATGGAAAGTTTACACTTGTTTTGGGGAATCAAAAACCTCCTTTAACATTATCAATATCATACCTTGGTTTTATTTCTAAAGATCACATAGTAAGTGATATCGCCAAAGCAGTCAACATCAAATTAGATGCTGATAAGGTTGTGTTGGATGAAGTTAAAATAACTGCCAGCCGCCTTTCGGAGAAAGCGAAACAATCTCCACTTACTGTTGAATCGATGGACCAAATTGCCATCAAGCAAACTCCGGCTTTTAATTTTTATGAAGGCCTTGGTCAGCTTAAAGGAGTTGATATTACTTCGGCATCGCTCGGGTTTAAAATTATTAATACCAGGGGGTTTAATTCAACATCACCGGTAAGATCATTGCAGATAATTGATGGCATAGATAATCAGGCACCTGGATTAAATTTTTCACTCGGAAAC
>JAJAYG010000293.1 GCA_026786335.1 Chitinophagales bacterium
CGAGCAGCACCTCCTGTTTTTGCTCCTCAGTAAGTGTATCCCATATTTTGTTTTTGGAAACAGCAACTGCCTTTTTTATTTCTTCGTAGCAGTTATCAAGAAGATTGCGATTATCAAGTTCGTCAATGAGGCGATGTAACTCAGATTTTAATTCAATTGTTTCCATTATGAATAAAGTATGAATGTAAAAGTAGAAAAAATCAAAGTGATTCTTGTTTTTAGAAAACTGTATCTTTCCTACCTTAGAATTTTAAAATCAAACTCAATTGTTTATGAAAAGAAAATTTACTTCCGCATTACTCATCACCTGTTTTCTTTTCACTACTCATTCTTCATTTTCGCAATGCACTATTCTCACGAATGCTGTGCAGGGAATTTCATACACTTATGTAACCATTAATGGAACCAATGCATCAGGTGTTGCTTACAATCCTACCCTTAATATTTATTACGCTGTAACAGCAGGTAATCCTGGTTTTCCATTCGAAACATTTACTCCTGCAGGAACATCATTATATCAGACAAACGCCGGGTTTGATTTTCGCGGATTGTGGTGGAACCCAAATACCAACCAACTTGAAGGCAATGGATATTATACTTATGGTTTGTGGAAATCAAATCTCGACATCAATGGCTATGCTTTGAACACAGGCACCAATCTTTTCATAGGGCAGTTTCAACCCGATGCACAATCGGTAGGTGATTATGATTATGATGCCAATGAAATCATTTATTATTTTAATGGATTCATCTATCGCTACGATCGAAACACAAATGTTTTGCTCGGCTCTTATCCGCTCACGGGAATGCCGGTTTCACTATCAAATATTAATTGGACGAGTGTGGTTTATACGGGATGTTGTGGAAATGAAATCGGTATTCTGGATTACATCAACAAAACCATTTTGCTTTTTAGTAAAACTACCGGCGCTTATAGCGGCACTTCAAAACTTCCTGCCTCTGCAGTTACCAATTATGGTTTCAATACTTCTTATGCAAACAATTTAGTTTGGCTGCATGATATTGGAACCCGCACATGGACAAGCTATTCAATTTTAGCAGGAGCAAACGGAAGTAACGCTGTTGATTTGGGAAATGATACTGTGCTTTGCGTGGGTTCAACTTTAGAATTAAATGCAGGAAGTTCATCCGATCAGTACTTATGGTCAACAGGTGCAACTGATTCCATCATTACCATTGATACTGCAGGAAGTTATTGGATCACAGTTACTACCGGGCTTTGCTCAGCGAGTGATACCATCATCATCTCTGATACTTTGTGTACGCCATTAATTTCTTTCAATTCGAGTGACACTGCTATTTGTCAAAAATTTTGCATCAACTTTTTCGACTCCTCGCAAAATGATCCTACTGCTTGGTTGTGGTTGTTCGAAGGCGCAAGTCCTTCTTCATCCACCAATCAAAACCCAACAAATATTTGCTACAACTCACCGGGAACTTATGATGTTAAATTGATTACTACGAGTGCTTCGGGAAAAGATTCATTGCTGCTGCCCGGTTACATCAATGTATATGCAACGCCTGCAATGCCCGCGATTACGCAAGTTGGATATACACTTACTTCGAGTGCTGCTGCAACTTATCAATGGCAACTGAATGCAAATAACATTGCAGGGGCCACCAATCAATCATACACGATTCTGCAATCGGGGTTTTACAATGTGATTGCTTATGATGATCACGGATGTTTTTCTTCTTCTGCCACCATTTATGTTTTGGGTACAGGAATAAATAATGTTGCTGCTGAATTTTATTTCACCACTGAACCAAATCCTTCCAATGGCAACTTCACTATTTCATTTCAATCGCCAAATTCCATAGGAGAAATCAAATTGGAGTTGATTGATTTGTTAGGAAGAATAGTTTTTACTAAAGAAATTTTCTTGACTCAAAATTCTTTTTCCAACTCCATCTCAGTTATTGATTTGCCCGATGGAAATTATTTGCTGCGCATGAGTTCAGAAAAATATTCTGCGGTGAGTAAGTTGGTGATTTCGAAATAACATTTCCCGCTACGGTTTATTTTTACAAAATGTATTTGGAACAGGAACAAAAAAATCTCATTGACTTAACTGCTGAACTTCTCAAAGAAATCAAATCAGATCATCTCACTAACCACGATGAATTGAAATTAATTGATGACCTCAGAAAAATTATCCGATACCACGATTGGAAATATTATGTGCAATCGGAAAGTGTGATTACTGATTTTGAATACGATCAGCTTTTCAGTTCACTAAAAAAATCAGAAACAAAACATCCCGAATCCGTCACTGCAGATTCGCCCACGCAAAGAGTTTCATTGGGCATTACTAAAAACTTCGCCGAGGTACAGCATTTGGTTCCCATGCTCTCCCTCGATAATTCTTACAATGCCGAAGATTTGATTGACTGGGATAAAAGAGTGCGCGATCTCACCGGTGAAAATGAAATTACTTATTGCATCGAGCCAAAATTTGACGGTGCCGGAATTTCTGTGATCTATGAAAATGATCAGCTCATTCGCGGTGCCACCCGCGGTGATGGCTCTGCCGGTGAAGAGATCACGAATAACATTAAAGTGTTGCGTTCAATTCCGCTGGCAGCAAAATTTACAGCGTATGGGATTTCTAAGATTGAAATTCGCGGTGAGGCGCTAATTAATAAAAAATCTTTTGCGCAGTTGAATGAAAAAAGAATTGCTGAAGGCGAACCTCCTCTCGCAAATGCGCGGAATTCAGCAAGTGGTGGATTGCGGCAGCAAGATTCAAACTTAGTTGCAGAGCGAAAATTGGAAGCGTTTCTTTATCACATCAGTTATGCTGTTGATGAAAATGGAAATGATTTGTTGAAAGGAAAACTTCCATCGCACGTGGGCAACATTGAAATGCTTTTCAAATTGGGTTTCAAAACTCCATGGAGAGAATTAAAAAAACTGAAAGGAATTGCTGATGTGATTGATGTGGTTAAAGATTTCGAAGCTCGCCGCGAATCACTCGCTTATGAAATTGACGGGCTTGTAATAAAAGTAGATGGGTTGCAATTGCAGGAACGTTGCGGCTACACTTCGCACCACCCTCGCTGGGCAATTGCATTTAAGTTCGCTGCAAAACAAGCAACAACAATTCTTCGCAAAGTAGAATATCAGGTGGGAAGAACGGGAGCAATTACACCGGTTGCCAAACTCGATCC